>RGNC01000143.1 GCA_010029175.1 Synechococcaceae bacterium WB8_1B_136
TTCATGGCACCGGAGATCCTGATGCAACGGGGCAGGCCTGGAGCCAACAGTGATCTGTTCTCCCTGGCGGTGCTCATTTTTCGCATACTCACGCGCCACGATCCCCTGAAAGGCAAGCAGGAGCTTCAGATTCGCTGCATGGACGAACCAGCCCGTCGCCGTCTCTACGGAGAGCTTCCCGTTTTCATCTTTGATCCAGAAGATGATCGGAACCGCCCCGATCCTCAAGAGCATGCGGCAGCACTGGTGACCTGGCCGATCTACCCCAAGGCACTGCAGTCACTATTCATACAAACTTTGGGCGTTGGCATGAGCGCCCCCCATCAACGCGCGCTCACCGGCCAATGGATGGAAGCGCTCTCCTGGGTGCTCGATCAGCGCCAGATCTGCCCCAGCTGCGGCTTCGAGCACTTCGGCGCCCAGTCCAACTGCTGGTATTGCGGCCAACTCCTCGGCACCAGCGTGTGCATTCGTAGCGCCAATGGCTTAGTGATGGCCTGCATCGACAACGAACTGCACCCCCACCACTTCAACCGCCTGGAGGCACCACGGCTCGATCAACCCCTCGCCCGGGTGGTGGCGCACCCCAGCGACCCCAGCCTGCTGGGCCTGCGCAACCTCAGCGACCAACCCTGGCGGGCCACCACGGCGGGGGGCCAGCAGCATGCGGTGCAGCCCGGCAAAACCTGTAATCTCGCAGCGCTTCACCAGCTCGACACACCCTGGGGTGCGGTGCGTCTGGAGCACGCCAGCAGCGCGCAACCCAGCCCTGGATCCTGATGCCCGGCTTCCCGAACGTTCGTCTGGCCAACCGGCCCCTCCACTTCATCTATCTGTGCGACTGCTCCGGCTCGATGGCCGCCCAGGGCAAGATGCAGTCGCTGAACCAGGCCATCCGCCAGTCGCTGCCGGGCATGACCCGCGTGGCCCGCGACAACCCGGAAGCCCGGGTGCTGGTGCGGGCCGTGAGCTTCGCCGACCAGGCCCATTGGCACATCGCTGAACCCACGCCGGTGGAGGGCCTGCAATGGCGCGATCTGCAGGCCAACGGCTGCACCGCCATGGGGGCCGCCCTGGAGCTGGTGGCCGAACAGCTGCACACCCCGCCGATGGAGGAGCGAGCCCTGCCGCCGGTGCTGGTGTTGATCTCCGATGGTCAACCCACCGATGATTTCGACGCCGGCCTGGCCCGACTGATGCGGGAGCCCTGGGCCCAGAAGGCGGTGCGCCTGGCGATCGCCCTGGGCCATGACGCCGATCTGGAGGTGCTGCAGCAGTTCATCGGCCCGGCCCCCGCCAACCAGCGGGAGCGCTCCCCGCGCCGGCCGCTGCAGGCCAGCAACGCCACCTCCCTGGCCCAGTACATCCAGTGGGCCTCCACCGCCGTGGTGGGGGCAGCCTCAATGCCCACCAGCCGCCTGGGCGGCTCCCACGACGACGGCAACATTCCACTGCCGGATCTGCCGCCCACGGAGATGGATCCGATGGACGACGTCGGTCCGATGGTGTGGTGAGGGCGGCAGCTGGCCCCTGGAGCTGGTCCGCACCGCTGCACCGCAGCCGCTGCGGCGCCTCCCATCAACGCCGGAGCGTTCCCTGCCAGGACGCCTCCCTGAGCGCCAGCCTGCGCAGCGCCGATGGGCTGCCCGTGGGCCTGATGGCAGTGGCCGACGGCCATGGCGGCAGCCGCTACTGGCTCAGCGATGTGGGCAGCCGCCTGGCCTGCGAGCTGGCGATCCAGCTGGCGAGCCAGGATCTGGCCCGACAGCCCCTGGAGGAGGGCCGGGCAGACCAGCTGCAGGCGGTGCAGCGCTGGCTGGCCGCTGAACTGCCTGGGCGCATCGTGGCCGCCTGGCAGGAGGCGATCCAGGCCGACTGGCAGGGGCGGGAGCTGCCGCCGCAGCACCAGGGGGAACCCTTCTCCCCCCAGGCCTACGGCAGCACCCTGGCCCTGGTGGTCCTCACCCCCAACTGGTGGGGCCACACCGGACTGGGCGACTGGGATCTGGTGCTGTTGTGCAACGACCAGCCCGATCGGATCATCAGCCAGGAGCTGGATGACGGCCTGCAGGGGGAGGCCACCGAGAGCCTCTGCCTGGCCCGTGCCAGCAGCTGTTTCGCCGCCCGCACGGCCGTGTATTCCCTGACGGGAGAGCAGCGCCAGGCCTGCGGGCTGGTGCTGACCACCGATGGGGTGCGCAAGTCCTGCGCCGCCGACGGCGACCACCTGGCCCTGAGCCGCTACCTGCTGGAGGAGGCGCAGCCAGGCCAGGCCAGAGCCGCCGGCAGCACCGAGCGGCTCGACGCCAGCCTCGATCGCATCAGCCGCGACGGCAGCGGCGATGACGTGAGCGTGGCCCTGGCCTGCTTCGGCGAGCTGCGCCCGGCGCCAGCGGTGACGGCTGCGGTGGCAGCCGCTGAACGATCGGATCCCTCACCGCTGCCGGTGCCTGCACTGACCTCCAGCAGTCCCCCCGGCAACCCTCCCAGCACAAGGCCTCCTGCCGGCAGGCTGCTGCTCGCCGGGATCCTGCTGGCAGGAGGCGGGATCACAGCCCTGGCCGGGTTCCGTCTGCTGCAGCCGCGGCTCTGGCCCCTCTCAACGGCGCAACAGCAGGGACTCCACCAAGAAAGCGAGCGTCTCTGCCGCCAGCCCGAACTGATCGAAGCCAGCCTGAAGGCACGCAAAACCCAGTTCCGCCGATTGCGCAGCAACCCGGCTGAACTGGGCCGGGTGCTCACGCAGAAGGACTGGCTGGGGGCCCTGATCGGCCTCAGCCAGCCGGGGGGGCCAGGGCTGGGGCCTGTGCGGGTGTGCAGCGAGCTGACGCAGGCCCTGCGCCAGCATTGGCGGACTCTCCTCAACCCAGCCGCCGGCACAGCAGGCCACGATGACGGACTACGCACTGGGCAGCGCCATCCGAGCCGCCCTCGACCAGCAGCACCAGGCAACGGGCCTGGCGGTGGATCCGCGGACCGTTGAGGCCCGGCTTCCCCAGCTGGTGCAGGCCGACCAACAGGATCTGCTGCCGGCCCTGAGCTTCCTGCTGCGCTCCCGCGCCCTGGCCAGCGCCCTGGCCCAACCCAGGGGCAGCGATGACGGCCGCATTGCCACAAGGCTGCTGGCGGAGGTGCAGGCCCAGTACAGCCCCGCCATCTGCCAGCGGCTGCAGGGAGTGATCCAGGGCCTCGTTGGGCTGCCGCAGCAACCGGCCGCCAATCCCAGTTGGAGCACGGCGCCGGCAACGCCGGCGGTGACAACCCTGGTGACCAGCGGCAACGGCGGGGGTGGCAACTGGGTGGTGGCCCTGTTGTGTTTCCTGATTGGCGTTGTGGGCAGCGGCCTGCTGCTGGTGCTCTGGCTGCAGCACCAGGCCAGACAATCCGCCAGCGGCAGCGCACCGCCCGCAGCGCTGCCGACTCCGGCAACGCCGGCCCCGGCGCCCCTCACAGCAGCACCTGCAGCCCCATCGACTGCCGCCCCCCTGGGCACCGATGCCATCAATGCGGCCGTGGCCAGCATCCAGGGGCTATACGCCGCCCTCTCCGCCAAGGATTACGCCACGGCCGCCAGCCATTACGGCCCCGTGGCCGCCGATCAGTTTGATCCCACCTTCTTCAATCAATTTGAACGGGTCACGGTGACAGACCTGCGCGAAACAAGCAGCAGCGGTTCGATGGTCAACTTCGAAGCTGTGGTGACGTTCGTCTATCCCAACGGCGACGTCCAAACCGAAAGCCGACGTTTCACGGTGGACACCCGCACCACGCCTCCGCTGATCACCAGCAGCGAATTCGGCCAGGTGCTCCAGCCCCGCTGAGCGCTGCGAAACCGGCCGGTAGGCTCTTCCTTCCCCTCCTGATTCCGCGCCACTTGGCCAACTCCGCCGATCACGATCTGGGACAACGGCTGGGCCAGTTGATCCAACAGAGCGGCGATTCGGCATTTGAAGCTGGCGTGGTGAGCCGGCGGCTCCAGGCCCAACTCCAGGATCTGCTCGGCGCCGACACAGCACTGCTCCACCCCCTGCGGGATCTGCTCCAACGGCCGGCCTTCCGGCAACTGTTCAGCCTCAGCAGCCAGGGCCATGCCCTCAATGCCCGCGATGCTCTGCTGAGGGATCTGGCGGAGCTGTACAGCCCGGCCGTGGTGGGCCGGCTCGATGCGGTGCTGCAGGGTTGCCTCAACCTGCCCGCCACCGCTGCCAGCTGGCCCACAGCCTCGGCCTTCGCAGCCCCGGCGCCCATGGCCGCCCCGCCACCCACGCTGGTGACCATCCCCTCCAGCCAGCAGGGGCCCTCCGCCATCGTGATCGCCCTGCTGGCCCTGCTCTGCGGGGCCCTGGTGATGGCCCTGGCAGGGGTGCTGATCACCAACCGCAGCGGCAGCGGCACCGCTCCCGCGCCAGCAGCGCCAACCGAGGCGCCCCAGGCCGCCACCACGGCGGGGCAGTGGCAGGCCTGCGTGGATTACGCCGCCAACGACGGACCGCCACCGCAAGCGGGCGAAACCTGGTGGCCGGTGGTGGGATCCGCGGAAGCGCTGCAGGATGCACGCCTGCACTGCCGCAGCGATGCCTTCACCAATGCCAGCGGCAACACCCAGGTGGCCAGCTTCCGCGATCGCGCAACCGCCGCCGCCTTCGCCCAGCAGCTCACCAGCGACCAGAGCCATCCCCACAACTTCTGGGTGGGTGATGCCACCGTGCGCTGATCAGGCACAACTGCGGCGCAGCTCTGCGTAGGCCTGATCAAACAGATCCCAGCGAAAACTGCGCGGGTCGTAGCGGCTGTGGCTGCGGTCCACCGCCGCATGGGTGGTGACCCGCTCCATCGGGATGCCATACAGCGCCTGCCAGTGCAACACCTGCTCCGCCAGGGCGCGGTATTGGGCGGGGGTGTAACCCGCATGGGCTTCCGCATCGCCGCGGCCATCCGGTGGGCTCTCCAGGCTGACGTGCAGGGAAATGTTGTTGATCGATGGCGGATTGGTGGCCGAGGTCTTGAATCTGAGATCGCCGAAGGCTGAATCCCCCGCACCAAATGCACGCGATTGATCGGGAACGATGCGCACCCGCTCGCCATCACGACCGATCAACACGTGATAACTGCTCTGGGCTGCGTCGTCGGCTTGATTGCGCTGAAACAGCGCAATGGTGGAGGGCAGATCCAGCACGGTTTCATGCAACACGATCAGCGCCGGCTTCGATGGAATCGCCGCACCGCTGGCATCCCGTTCGTGGCGCTTGCCGAAGTTGCTGGCGGCCGCCAGCTGCTGGCTCTCCCCCTGGGCTGAAGCCAGATGGGCGCAGCGCGCCAGGCCCCCCACAGCAGCGGGAACGGCCGGGGCGATT
>RGNC01000144.1 GCA_010029175.1 Synechococcaceae bacterium WB8_1B_136
ATTCCGTACAGCCTGTACAGAATCCGGGAGAGTGCGGCCAGGAGAGCACCGGGAAGCCTGGGGTAGCTGGAGCGACAGCAGCGGAGCAACCGGACTGCCCCCACCGCGCCCCGGCTCAGGCCACCAGCTGCAGCAGCCCCATCTGGCCGCCCGCCAGCAGCCGGTGGCGGGCCTGGGCAAAGCCGGCCGCCGCGGCCAGCTGCTCCTGCTGGTCACCGCGGGGAAAGCGCCGCAGACTCTCCTCCAGATAGGCGTACTGGGGCTCCAGCCCGGCCCTGCGGGCCAGGGGCACCACCAGCTGCCGCAGGTAGAAGCGCTGAAAGCCAGCGGTGAAGCCGCTGCCATTCTCCGGGCGATTGAAATCGAGCACGGCAGCACGGCCACCGGGCTGGAGCAGGCGCCGCAGCTCCTGCAGACCCAGGGCGGGATCGGCCAGGTTGCGCAGTCCGTAGGCCATCACCGCCCCATCGGCCCAGCCATCCGACAACCCGGTGGCCAGGGCATCCGCCTGGCGGAACTCCAGCGGCAACCAGGGCTGCATCCGAGCCCGTTGGCGGGCCAGCTCCAGGGGCCCCGCCGCCGCATCGAGGCCCAGCACCAGGCCGCCGGGGCGCACCTTCTCAGCCAGCACCAAGGCCAGATCCCCCGTGCCACAGCACAGATCCAACAGCCTCTGACCGGGGGCAGGCCGCAACCAGGCAATCGCCTGGCGCTTCCAGAGGCGATGCAGACCAAGGCTCAGGACGTCGTTGAGGCGGTCGTAGGCCGGGGCGATGCGATCAAACAGATCGCGCACCTGCTGGGGATCACCCGGGGGAATCGAAGCTGGCATCCCAGGGGATGGAAATGGCATCGAGGCTGACACCTCCGGCCTGCAGCTGGGCCTCGATGCGATCAACGCTGGTGAACGTCATCACCATCACCGTGGCCAGCCCAACGGCCGCGGAGCACACCATGCACCCGGCCAGCATCAGTGAAAACTCCTTGCGATCGGCAGCGGCCTGCATCAGCTGCAGGGCCCAGGCCACCAGAGCCACCACAGCCAGCACCATCACGGCAGCCAGGGCGCTGGAGTTGGACTGAAGCAGGAGCGGCAGCGGCACCAGCGAAACGCACAGATGAAAAACTCTTGCCTTAATTGTAACGGCAGGTAACGAGCCGGCGCGGCTCAGGCGGCCTCCAGGGGGCGCAGCGGCAGGCCCCGCCCCAGCAATTCCGTCTTGATCTGCTCCACCGTGAGCACTCCGTCGTGCAGGAGCGAGGCCAGCAGAGCCGCCGAAGCGTGTCCGCCGGCAGGGCCGGCATCGAGGGCCGCGGCGATGTGATCGATGCAGCCGGCACCGCCGGAGGCGATCACCGGCACCTCCACCGCATCGGCCACCGCCCGGGTGAGCTCAAGGGCATAGCCCGCCTGGGTGCCATCGCCATCCATGGAGGTGAGCAGGATCTCGCCGGCCCCCAGGGCCACCACCTGCCGGGCCCAAGCCACCGCATCGAGGCCGGTGTTCTCGCGCCCCCCCTTCACATAAACATCCCAGCCCGGACGGCCACCCTGCCGGGCCCGCGCATCGATGGCCACCACGATGCACTGACAGCCGAAGCGCTCGGCGCCCCGGGCAACCAGCTCGGGATCGCGCACCGCCGCGGAATTGAGGCTCACCTTGTCGGCGCCGGCCCGCAACAGCTCGGTGATGCCCTCCACGCTGCTGATGCCGCCGCCCACTGTAAAGGGGATCGTCACCGCCTCAGCCGTGCGACCCACCAGCTCCACCAGAGTGGCGCGGCCCTGGTGGCTGGCGGCGATGTCGAGGAACACCAGCTCATCGGCCCCGGAGGCGCTGTAGCGGCAGGCCAGTTCCACCGGATCACCGGCATCGCGCAAGCCCACGAAATTCACCCCCTTCACCACCCGGCCATCGGCCACGTCGAGGCAGGGAATGATCCGCTTGGCAACCATGGAGTCGGAGATGGAATCGGGGGAAGGGGCGAGGAGCGAGGAGCGAGGGGCCTCGGGCCCCGGGGGTTAACCTGGCGCCACTTTTCAAGTCGCGCCGGACATGTCCCAGGCTGCCATCACCATCGGCTCGAAGGTGCGGGTCACCCGGGTGCGCGACCGGATCCCCGCCGATCTCGTGGCCACCCTGCAGGCCGATGCCACCGGCACCGTGAAGGACTTCAAGGTGACCGACGGCAAGGGCATCGGCGTGGTGGTGGAGCTGGCCAACGGCACCACCACTTGGTTCTTCGACGACGAGATCACCGCCGCCTGATTCACCGTCTGCCCCCCGTACCCCCAGTGAGCGACACTCCCAACCCCACCGCCGCCAGCGGCGCCGGGGCCCGCCAGCTGCTGGGCATGAAAGGTGCCAGCGGCACCTCCAACATCTGGAAGATCCGGCTGCAGCTGATGAAGCCGGTCACCTGGATCCCCCTGATCTGGGGGGTGTTGTGCGGCGCCGCGGCCAGCGGCAACTTCCACTGGACCCTGCCGGAGGTCGGTGCATCGGTGGCCTGCATGCTGATGAGCGGGCCACTGCTGGCCGGCTACACCCAGACCATCAACGACTACTACGACCGCGAGATCGACGCGATCAACGAGCCCTACCGCCCCATCCCCTCGGGCGCGATTCCGCTTTGGCAGGTGAAGGCCCAGGTGTGGATCCTGCTGCTGGCGGGCCTGGCCGTGGCCTACGGGCTGGATCTGTGGGCCCGGCACACCACGCCGGTGCTGTTCCTGCTGGCCCTGGGCGGCTCGTTCGTGAGCTTCATCTACTCGGCGCCCCCGCTCAAGCTCAAGCAGAACGGCTGGCTGGGCAACTACGCCCTCGGCGCCAGCTACATCGCCCTGCCCTGGTGGGCGGGCCAGGCCCTGTTCGGCCAGCTCACCTGGACCACCGCCCTGCTCACCCTGGCCTACTCGCTGGCGGGCCTGGGCATCGCCGTGGTGAACGACTTCAAGAGCGTGGAGGGCGATCGGGCCCTGGGGCTGCAGAGCCTGCCGGTGGCCTTCGGCATCGAGAGGGCCAGCTGGATCAGCGCCGGCATGATCGACATCTTTCAGCTGGCGATGGTGGCCGTGCTGATCGCCATCGGCCAACATTTCGCTGCGGTGCTGCTGGTGCTGTTGATCGTTCCCCAGATCACCTTTCAGGACATCTGGCTGCTGCGTGACCCCGTGGCCTTCGACGTGAAATACCAGGCCAGCGCCCAACCCTTCCTCGTGCTGGGGATGCTGGTGACCGCCCTGGCCATCGGCCACAGCGATCTGGTGCGGATGTGAGGCAACGGCGCCGCCGCCAGCTGCTGCTCGCCGCTCTGGTGGGCACCGGTGCCGGGGCGACCGTGGCCCTCGGCCAGGCGCTGGTGGTGCAGGGGATCGACGCCACCCTTCCCAATGTGAACCGGCTGAGCAGCTACAACCGCCCCGGCACCGTCACCGTGCTCTCGGCCGACGGCCAGGTGATCCAGAAGCTGGGGCCCGCCACCCGCGAGAAAGTGCCGGCGGGCCAGATGCCACAGCTGGTGCAGCGGGCCTTCATCGCCGCCGAAGACCGGCGCTTCTACCAGCACGACGGCGTGGATCCCGTGGGCATCGCCCGGGCGATGGTGCGCAACCTCCAGCAGGGCTCCGTGGAGGAGGGCGCCAGCACGATCACCCAGCAGCTGGCCCGCACGGTGTTCCTCAGCCAGGACCGCACCCTGATCCGCAAGCTGAAGGAAGCGGCCCTGGCCGGCAAGCTTGAGCGCAAGCTCAGCAAGCAGCAGATCCTCGAGCAATACCTGAACGTGGTGTATCTGGGCTCCAGCGCCTACGGCGTGGCGGATGCCGCCTGGATCTACTTCTCCAAGACGCCCGCCCAGCTCACGCTGCCGGAGGCAGCCCTGATCGCCGGCCTGCCGCCGGCCCCCTCGGTGTAGGCCACGGTGCTGCGCCGCATGCGGGAGGCCGGATTCATCGACGACATCCAGCTGGAGCGCGCCAACGCCACGCCGCTGCAGCTCAAGCCCGCCGAGCCGAAGTACTGGACCAGCCGCGCCCCCTACTTCACCAGCTGGGTCGCCCAGGAACTGCCCAAGGTGCTCAGCCCTGAAGACCTGGAGGTGGGCGGCCTCACGATCCGCACCAGCCTGAACATGACCTGGCAGGAGCAGGCCCAGGCCACGATCAACCGCAACGCCTACGGCGACCTGGAGGGGGCGATCGTGTCGATGGAGCCGGGCACGGGGCTGGTGCGGGCCATGGTGGGCGGCAAGGATTTCGAGAAGAGCCAGTTCAACCGGGCAGCCCAGGCGCTGCGATCACCGGGCTCCACCTTCAAGCTGTTCGTGTATCTCACGGCGCTCAAGGAGGGCATGAAGCCGGAGGACACGGTGCTCGATTCGCCCCGCTGCTTCGCCGGCTACTGCCCCCAGAACTTCGGCGGGCGCTACATGGGCTCGATCCCGATGTGGGTGGCGCTGCAGAACTCGCTCAACACCGTGGCGGTGGGGCTGCTGCAGAAGCTCGGCTTCGACAAGGTGATCGCCACCGCCAAGAGCCTGGGCATCACCCGCGAACTCGGCCACTTCTACCCCCTGGCGGTGGGGGCCTATGAGCAGACCGTGCTCGACATGACGGCCGCCTATGCCGCCATCGTGAACAGGGGCGTGTATGTGAGCCCCACACCGTTTGAGGAGATCCTGGGCCCCAACGGCGATCTGCTCTGGAGCCGCCGCGTGGACGGCCATCAGGGCCGCCGGGTTGTGCCCAGCGACATCGCCGACGCCATGCTGTGGATGCTGCAGCAGGTGGTGAACGGCGGCACCGGCGCCGGGGCCTCGCTGCCCAACCGCCCCGTGGCCGGCAAGACCGGCACCTCCGAGGGGGGCCGCGACCTCTGGTTCATCGGCTCGATCCCCCAGCTCACCACGGGCCTGTGGCTGGGCTACGACAACAACCGCGCCACCCAGAGCACCAGCGCGGTGGCTGCGGCCGCCTGGTACGACTACATGGCCCCGATCGTGAAAGATCTGCCGGTGCGGCAGTTCCCGCCCAAACCCGTGCTCACCGGTCGCTTCAATCCACTCAAAACCCTGCAGCCCAACCGGGGCGAGCAGCCCCAAAGCGCCCCCACCGGAGACTGGTCCTGGAGGCCGCAACCG
>RGNC01000145.1 GCA_010029175.1 Synechococcaceae bacterium WB8_1B_136
AACCCATAGTGGGAACGACGGATCCAGCGCCACAGGCACTGGCCAGACGAGGAAAGTGCGGTGCGGGTTCGCCCAAGTCCGCCGCTGTCCCGCAACTGTGATGGGGTGAGCCCCCTCAGTCAGAACACTCGCCGTCGCCCTTCCCCTTCGTACTCGGCGCGGACCGAGACTTCCATGAAACGCTTCACCGCTCCCCTGGTGGCTCTTGCTGCAGGAGCAGCCGTGCTCATCGGCACGGACGCCGCCCATGCCCACGGCATCGCCACTGGCGGTGGCCTCGCCGGGCTGATCCACCCGCTGCTGGGCCTGGATCACCTGGTCATGCTGATGGCCGTTGGCGCTGCGGCGTCCTTCATCTCTGCCCGCCTGCTGCTGTGGGCCCTGGCTGGAGCCGTGATCGGCGCCAGCATCGGCTTCACCGGAGTCAACATCCCAGCAGGCGAGCTGCTGGCGGCCCTGGCGATCTCCCTGCTGGGTGGGTTGATCCTGGCGGCAGGCCAGTTCACCAAGGCCACCACCCCCAACAGCCTCACCACCATCAGTGGCGCAGGGGTCGCTGCGGCGGTGTCCATCCACGCCATGCTCCATGGCCTGGAGGCCCCGAAGGACTCCAGCACCCTGCTGTGGTGGAGCGGAGCACTGCTGAGTGCCGTTTTGGTGTGTGGTGGCACCTACCTGCTGCTGAACGAACGGCCTCTCACCTGGACCAAAACAGCCGCCATCGCCTTCCTGGCCATCGGAGCGGTGCTGGCCTTCGGTCCGCTGGGGGCACTGATCGGCGGCGCCGGCGCCTGACGGCATTGGCACGCTTCGCCAGCGGCGAGCCGGCCCTAATCAGGGTGTGGTGGCCTCAGCGCTCCACTGCTCGCCACTGAGGGCCTTGGCCTGGCAGCTCAAGCGCTGGGCCGCCACCACACAGGTGCCATTCACGGGCCAGGCCTTGGGCAGCCCCTCGGCCAGACCTCGCGCATCAAAACTGGTTTCGCTCACGCTGCTGAGGGCCAGTTGCATCAGGCCTGTGGGCGAACAGCGGCCGTTGCGGCAGGCCATTGCCGAGCTGCCGGGTTTGAGTTCCCCCACGAAGGTGAGCTGGCTCACGGCGCTCTTCTGCTCGCCCCGGGCCAGGAAGCTCACGTTCAGCAGGCCGGCCATGCGCTGGTTCAGCTGCACCGCCATGCAGGCGGCGCTGGCAGCACCGGCCAGGTTGCGGCGGCAATCGCCACTGCGGCTCTGCCACTGGCCGAACCCCTCGCTGAGCCCCTGGGCCCTGGCCCCATTGAGAGGCAGCGCCAGGGCCGCCGCGGCCAGCAGCAGCGGCCACCGGCCCAGAGCCCGAACAACTGGCAAAGACAAAGCAACGTGCACCGCTGGCAGCCCTCGGCTGGGTGCCGCCATTCTGTGGTGCCCGCCAGGATTCAGTAGCCGGAATCGGCCACGCACATGCCGACGCACACCAGGCCATTGCTGGCGGTGCGGCCGCAGTGCTGGCAGAGCACCGGATCGGCGGCCTTCGGCTGGGGCTGCGCCACTGGGGGCTCGGGCGAGGGCTGGAGCGGAGTCGAGGCCGGTGTCGGCAGAGAATTCACCGCAGTAGCGCCCTGGGCAAGCTGATCATGGCAACCGGCATGGATCCCTCGCCTGCGATCGGCGTGGGCACCTGGGCCTGGGGCAACCAGTTCCTCTGGAACTACAGCCCCCAGCGCCACGACGCCACCCTGGCCGCCACCTTTCGCCGCTGCCTGGAGCTGGAGTTCCGCTTCTTCGATACGGCCGATTCCTACGGCACCGGGCGCTTCAGCGGCCGCAGCGAAAGCCTGCTGGGCCAGTTCGCCATGGCCGCCACACCCCAACAGCGCGAGCAGCTCTGCATCGCCACCAAGCTGGCCCCCTTTCCCTGGCGCCTGGGGCGCCAGGGCTATGCCAAGGCCTTCGCGGCTTCCCAGGCCAGGTTGCAGGGGCAGCTCAAGCGCGTGCAGCTGCACTGGAGCACAGCCCGCTATGCCCCCTGGCAGGAGGCACCGCTGCTGGAGGGGCTGGCCGACCTGGTGCAGCAGCGAGCTGTGGAGAGCCTGGGACTCTCCAACATGGGCCCCCGGCGCCTGCGCCAGGTGAGCGAACGGCTGGGGCAGCGCGGCGTCGCCATCGCCAGCCTGCAGGTGCAGCTGTCGCTGTTGGCACCGGAGGCCATCGCCCCCGGCGGCGTCGCCGAAACCTGCCGCGAGCTGGGCATCCCGCTGATTGCCTACAGCCCCTTGGCCCTGGGGCTGCTGGGTCGGGAGCCACGCCGCCCTGGAACGCCAGAGCCCGATCTGCCGAAGGGCCCCCGCGGAGCGCTGTTCCGCAGGCTCGGCCCGAAGCTGGAGCCCCTGCTCAACCTGATGGCGGAGATCGGCGCCCACCTGCCCGGTGGCCAAGCGGCCGTGGCCCTGAATTGGTGCCGCGCCCATGGCGCCATGCCGATTCCCGGGATGCGCACCCCCGGCCAGGTGGACACCGCCGCGGCAGCCCGCAGTTGGCAGCTCACGGCTGAGGAGCGCCTCAGCCTGGATCAGTTGGTGCTTGCCGACGGACCACGCATGCCCGCCAACCCCTTCCAGAGCGCCTGAAACCGAGGCGAACGCCTGCGGGATCAAGCCGTTCAGTGCCCCCGCTCAGGCCCAGCCCATCTCCGGCGAGGGATCGGGGGTGAGCACCACCGGCAACCGCTCCCGCTCCACCGGCACCGGGGCTGGGGCCTGATCTCCATGGCGCACCAGGGTGACCACCCGCGGCCGGGGCGGCTCGGCGGCCACAGGGGCCGGCTCCGCCGGCTCGCCACCCTCATCGCAGGCGGAGAGGGCTTCCTGAAGGATCGAATCAAAGGTGGCACCCGGCAGCCGGTGGCGGGCGATTTCCAGAAAAGCGCGCGCCAGGGATTCGCCAGCGGCGGCCTTGAGGGCGGGGTTGGAGCGCCGTTGCTCCTGCTCCTCTTCCACGGCGCGGATGAAGCGCTCCGTGACATCGCGCTTGGTGGCCGCACGGATGCGGGTTTCCTGCTCCAGCTGGCTGAGGCTGGGCTGCTGTTCGAGCTCCTCCAGCCGCCGACTGAGGCTCTCGAGCACTTCGCGCGCTTCCTTGCCCACGTGGGCCAACTGTCCGTCGGAGAGACGGGGGAGATCGGCCACAAACACCTTGCCGTGATCCCGCAGGGTGAGGAAGGTGGGGCGAATGGCGCCGCGGCCGGGGAAGGCTTCCCGCAGACGCTGGGGGCGATTGGGCGGCACGGGGCCGGCGGAACTGCGGCGCCGGGTGATGCGCGTGCTGCCAAGAAATCCCGTTCCTGTACTGGAACTCAACGCCATATGCGTGGACCTAACGATTTGGTGTTACCTGTCAGGCGTTGCCGCCTCTTCTTCCGCGGGGCGCCCTGGGGAGGCCGCCTTGAACCGGTCGAGCAGAACCCTAGGGAGCGCCAGCCCCCTCGATGGGGGAAAGCCCCCGAGCTGATGCAATTTGCCAGCAGGCCAGAGCCGCTTCAGTACGGCAACCCGGCCAGGGGGTGGGGACCCGCTGGGCCGGCTTCCACCGTTCCCAACTGCCAGGCCTGATGGCCCTGCTCCGCGCAGATGGCCAGGGCCCGGGGCACCGCTGCTTCCGGCAGCACCAGGCAGAACCCCACCCCCAGATTGAAGGTGTTCCACAGATCAGCCTCCGGCACCTCCCCCCGCTCCTGCAGCCAGCGGAACAGTGCCGGACGCTCCCAGCTGCCGGGATCGATGCGGCCGTGAACGCCCTGGGGCAGCGCGCGGGGCAGATTCTCCGGCAGGCCGCCCCCGGTGATGTGGGCCATGCCGTGCAGGTCAACGCCGTGCCCCAGCAGCGCCTGCACCAGTGATGCATAGAGGAGGGTGGGCCGCAGCAGCGCATCCAGCACCGCAGGTCCCCCAGGCACCAGGCTGGTCTCGGCGGTGACGCCATGGGCCTCAAGGATGCGGCGCACCAGGCTGAAGCCGTTGCTGTGCACCCCGCTGCTGGCCACCGCCACAATCCGATCGCCCGCCTGCACGGCGCGGCCGTCGATGAGCGCCTCTTCCTCCACCACCGCCACGCAGAAGCCGGCCAGGTCGTAGCGGCCGGGGCCGTAGAAGCCCGGCATTTCGGCCGTTTCGCCCCCCAGCAGAGCGCAGCCGCTCTGGCGGCAGCCAGCGGCGATGCCCTCCACCACCTCGGCCATGGCCTCAGGGGTGAGCTTGCCGGTGGCGATGTAATCGAGGAAGAACAGCGGCTGCGCCCCGCTGGTGATCACGTCGTTCACGCACATGGCCACCAGGTCGATGCCCACGTCGTGATGGCGGCCATGGGCCTGGGCCAGCTCGAGCTTGGTGCCCACCCCATCGGTGCCCGACACGAGCAGGGGCCTCCTGAGGCCTTCGGGCAAGCGGCACAGGCCACCGAAGCCCCCCAGACCGCCCACCACCTCGGGGCGACGCGTCGACTCCACACTGGAGCGGATGCGCTCCACAAAGGCCCGACCGGCCACCACGTCAACACCGGCTGTGCGGTAGTCCATGCCTGCTGGGGCAATCCACTGCCTCGATCCTGCCCCGGCGCGCGGCCAACCCAACCCCCAGGCGGTGGACGACCCCAGGATTGGCACACAATTGGATCAGCCTGGCTTATTGGGGTGATTTCCCTTGCTGATCACGGCAGCAGGGGTTCAGGGGGAGAGATGGCAGCTGTGGCCTTCGATTCCGGTTTTGATTGTGAATCCTGATGAATGACTAGCCCCGGATTTCTGATCAGATCTCACGCCCGAGGCCATTAACTTTGCCTCGTCGTTAATTCCGATAGGAACTCCGCAAGCGTTTCTCAACAGCATTTCTCCGATCTGTTGTTGTGATCTCACTGCTGACGGGCCACCTCTTCTGTCCAGTGGCTGCTGCGTTTTTCGCGGCGAGTTTCGCTTGTTATGCGTCGTTCAATCCTTCTGAGTGGCTCCGCCCTCCTGCTGTCCGGCAGCACCGGTTTCACCCCGGTCTTCGCCACAACTGGCCG
>RGNC01000146.1 GCA_010029175.1 Synechococcaceae bacterium WB8_1B_136
GTCACTGTTGCTGTTTCTGAAATGTATATTCAGCGTCATGAACGACACAAACTTTTCAAAAAGTACTCCGAACTGGTCTATCGTGGTCTTGCAGTTTGGACCAGGGGTAATCTCTAAACCACACTTGGTCCATTCCCCATCAACCACATTTACGGGACGTTCGAGAGTTGCTGTCGAGTTATTCAGCCAAGGCCTGACCACCGATGCCCCTTGCAGTCCCGAAGCCCACGATAATAACTCCATCCACCACCAGGCTCATGGCTTCCCTCCCGCATCGGAAACGCCCGGGATCCGCAACCGGCCGAGCCCCAGGGCCGCCAGCAGCAGCAGGGCGGTGGCCAGCTTGAGATCCACCGGATCCATGCCCAGCTGCAGGGCCAGGGCGATCATGGCCCGGAACAGCACCGAGCCCAGCACCACCGCCAGCAGGGCCATGGGCACGCTGCGGGGCCGCAGCACCGACTCCCCCACGATCACGGCACCAAGGCCGAGGATCAGCGAGCCGATGCCCATGGTCACATCGGCAAAGCCCTGATACATGGCCACCAGGGCGCCGGCCAGGGCCACCAATCCGTTGCCGGCGGCAATGCCGAGGGTGAGGCCGCGCCCGGTGCTCACGCCATTGGAGCGGGCCATCACCGGGTTATTGCCCAGGGCCCGCAGGGCCAGGCCCAGGTCGGTGGCCAGCAGCAGGGCCAGCAGGCCGATCAGGCCAGCCACCACCAACACCAGCGCCAGCAGCCAGCGGCCATCGGCGGCCAGGCCCAGGTCGGGCCAGCTGTCGATCGCCAGGTGCAGATCGGTGAGGGGGATGTTGGAGCGGCCCATCAGCCGCAAGGTGATCGAGTAGAGGCCGGTGGTGGTGAGGATGCCGGCGAACAGATCATTCACCCCGAGCCGGGTGTGAATCAGTCCGGTCACGGCACCGGCCAGGGCACCCAGCCCCACCGCCACCAGCAGGGCGAGGGGTGGGGCCACGTTCTCACTCAGCAACAGGGCCGCGCTGCCGCCGCCGAGGGCGAAGGAGCCGTCCACGGTGATGTCGGCGAAATTCAGCACCCGCAGGGTGAGATACACGCCCAGGGCCAGGCCGGCATAGGCCAGGCCCTGGTCGAAGGATCCGATCCAGATGGAGAGCATCGGCGCATTGTGACGCTGTTTGGCCGGGGCGCCCAGCCCACCGGCCCCGGCAGCCGCAGGACCGGCTTCAGCTGCGGAACAGCCGGGAATACAACTCCCCATGCTGCAGCTGGGCCAGGCCGGCGCCCACACCGCCGCTCCAGAGGCTGCGCGGGTCGGTGATCGCCAGCTGCCGGGCCCGGTCGGCGATCAGCGGCGCCAGCTGGAGCTGCAGGCGCTGGGCCTGGGTGGGGCCCAAGGGCACCAGCCGCACGGCGGCACTGAGCTGGTTGGCCACCCAGCCATAGAGGTAGGCCTCCTCCCGCTCGGGGGAGCCCAGCTCCAGACACTCAGCCGCCCAGGCGAAGGCCGCCGGCCAGGCCAGCGAGTCAGCCAGTGGGGCAGCCAAGGCGCCCGCCAGGGCGTCGGGCAGCGGCCAGCCCAGCTCCTGGAGCAGCTGCAGCAGGGAGCCTCCCATCTGGAGCTGTTGGGCCCGCAGCTCCGGCGCCTCCCGCTGGGCCAGCAGCCAGCCATCCAGATCCAGCAGCTCGGCAGCAGCGGTGTTGGAGGCCTGGGAGCTGCCGGCTCTGCATCGCCCCAGGGCCTGCCCCAGGGGCGCCAGGGCCGCCGCCTCTGCGCAGACGGCGCCCCGTTGCAACTCCGCCCGCAGCCAGGCCTCCAGCGCTGCCGGCCCCGTGAGAACACCGGCCTGCACCAGCGTCTCCAGCCCCTCGGAATAGCTGAAGGCCCCCACCGGCAGGGCCGGACTCACCAACTGGAACAGCTTGAGGCGCGTCGTCATCCGTGGTGGTGGCCAACACCGGCATAGGCCCCGGCCTCCGGCTGAAACGGCGCCAGCAGGCGCTCCACCTGCAGCCCGCGCTGCCGCAGCAGGTCCTCCAGCACGCTGTCCTGCAACAGCAACAGCTGGTGGGGCTGCAACTCCATGGCCACATGGCGGTTGCCCAGGTGATAAGCCGCCTGCAGCAGCGCCAGGGGATCGGTGCTGCGCACCCGCAACAGTGGTTCCGCCGCCGCCTCCACCTTCACGTGCCACTGGCCATCGGCGCTGGCCAGCAGATCACCGGGAACCAGGGCCGCGCCGCGGGGCAACTGCAGCACCAGATCCAGGCCACAGGCCGTGCGGCGATGGCCCCGCGAGCTGGTGCGCTGATCGGCCGTGAGGGGCAGGCGCAGGCAGTCGAGCGGCTCAGAAGGCAGGGCTCCCGGCGCCAGGCGCTCCACCAGCACGATCGCAGACACGCAGCCAGACCAAGCGGCAAGCGGCCACCCTCGCGGGCCCCAGGCCATCGAAATGTGCCGGTTGATACCGGCCTGCCCCCGGCGGCGCCGGAGCATGCCGCCATGGGCAGCCAGGCCGCCAGCAACAACGCCAACCCCTGGCGGGGGGAGGCGCGGCTCCAGTTTGTGCGCAGCGGTGCGCGCACCATTCACCAGGGGAGCAGCAGCGCCCCGCTGAAACTGCAGCGGGCCTTCCACCAGGCCAGTGGCCACTGCGAACTGCCGCTGCTGCACACCGCCGGTGGGCTGGTGGGAGGCGATGAACTGCTGATCGAGGCCCAGCTGGCCGCGGGCAGCCAGGCATTGCTCACCAGCGTTGCCGCCCAGAAGGTGTACGGCAGCGTGGGGCGCTGCCGGCTCACACCGGAGGGCCGCTGGGCCCGTCAGCACCTGCACGTTCAACTGGAACCCGGCAGCGATCTGGAATGGCTGCCCCAGGAACTGGTGGTGTACGCCGGCGGGCTGTATCAGCAGCAGGCGCGGGTGGAGCTGGCCGCCGGCAGCAGCTTCCTCGCAGCCGACGTTGTTCGCCTGGGCCGCACCGCCGCCGGGGAGGAGCTGGGCGATGGCTGCTGGCGCTCGGCCCTGGAGATCCGCCGCACCACGGCCGCCAGCCCCCGTTGGCTGCTGGTGGATCGCCTCGAGCTGGGGGGAGCAGCCCTGCACGACCCCCACGGCCTGGCGGGCCAACCGGTGTTCGGCTCGCTGGTGTGGGCCGCACCCCAGGCCCTGGCCCGCGAGCAGCTGGATGAGCTGCTCGCGAACTGCCGTGCCGACCGTGCGGGCCTGGAGGGGGAGATGGCCTGCGGTGCCCTGGAGCAGGGGCTGGTGGCCCGCTACAGGGGCCACTCCAGCCAGGCGGCCCGCTTCTGGTTCAGCCGGATCTGGCGGCACACCCGGCTGCTGCGCGGCCTCCCCCCGCCGGAGCTGCCGCGGGTGTGGCCATTCCAGGAGCAACCCCTGCAGCAGCGGCAGACATGTTCAGCGTGAACCGGCTGCAGGCCTCGACCCTGTCACAGTTTGGCCATGCATCTCACACCGCAGGAAAAGGACAAGCTGCTGATCGTTACCGCCGCGCTGCTGGCGGAACGGCGGCTGAACCGCGGCCTGCGGCTCAACCACCCTGAGGCGGTGGCCTGGCTCAGTTTCCTGGTGCTGGAGGGCGCCCGCGACGGCAAAACCGTGGCGGAGCTGATGGCCGAGGGCAGCACCTGGCTCAGCCGCGAACAGGTGATGGAAGGGGTGCCGGAGCTGGTGCATGAGGTGCAGATCGAGGCGGTGTTTCCCGATGGCACCAAGCTCGTGACCCTGCACGACCCGATCCGCTGAGAGGCCCGCCATGCCCCCCCTGATTCCCGGCGAACTGCTCCCCGAACCCGGTGAGCTGGAACTCAACGCCGGCCGCCCGGTCACAACCGTGCTGGTGGCCAACAGCGGCGATCGACCGGTGCAGGTGGGCTCCCACTTCCACTTCTTCGAGGCCAACGAGGCCCTGCAGTTCGATCGCGAAGCCGCCCGCGGCCAACGGCTCGACATCCCCGCCGGCACGGCGATCCGCTTCGAACCCGGCGACAGCCGCGAGGTGCAGCTGGTGCCCTTCGCCGGGGAGCGGCGGGTGTTCGGCTTCAACGGCCTGGTGAACGGCCCCCTGGATTAACGCGCGACCCTCGCCACCATTCCCATGCCCTACCGCATCTCCCGCCGCGCCTACGCCGAGACGTACGGCCCCACCACCGGCGACCGGCTGCGCCTGGCCGACACCGAGCTGATCCTCGAAGTTGAGCAGGATTTCACCGTCTATGGCGATGAGGTGAAGTTCGGCGGCGGCAAGGTGATCCGCGACGGCATGGGCCAGGCCCAGACCACCCGCGCCGAGGGGGCCGTGGACACGGTGATCACCAACGCCCTGATCCTCGACTGGTGGGGGATCGTGAAGGCCGACATCGGCCTGCGGGATGGCCACATCGTGGCGATCGGCAAGGCGGGCAACCCCAACACCCAGGCCGGCGTGACGATCGTGGTGGGCCCCGGCACCGAAGCCATCGCCGGCGAGGGGCACATCGTGACCGCCGGCTCGATCGACACCCACATCCACTTCATCTGCCCGCAGCAGATCGAAACCGCCCTGGCCAGTGGCGTCACCACGCTGATGGGCGGCGGCACCGGCCCGGCCACCGGCACCAACGCCACCACCTGCACGCCGGGGGCGTTTCATCTGGCCCGGATGCTGCAGGCCGCCGAGGGCCTGCCGGTGAACCTGGGCTTCTTCGGCAAGGGCAACGCCTCCACCCCTGAAGCGATCGAGGAGCAGATCCGCGCCGGCGCCTGCGCCCTCAAGCTGCACGAAGACTGGGGCACCACCCCAGCCGCGATCGACTGCTGCCTGACGGTGGCCGACCGCTTCGACGTGCAGGTGTGCATCCACTCCGACACCCTCAATGAAGCGGGCTTCGTGGAAGACACGATCCGCGCCATCGGCGGCCGCACGATCCACACCTTCCACACCGAGGGGGCCGGCGGCGGCATACCGGTGCCGCA
>RGNC01000147.1 GCA_010029175.1 Synechococcaceae bacterium WB8_1B_136
CGCCGGCGCCAGCCAACCCCACCGCCACCTGCAGCTGTTGCCCCGAAGCCCCGCTGAGCTGCTCTGCCCCCTGGCACCGATGCTGGAGCGCCAACTGGCGGGCGAGGCCCCCCGCTGGCCCTGGGGCTACCGGCTCGACCGCCGCAGGGCAGGGGGGGCATCAGGCGAGACAGCAGAGGATCCGCAGCGATCTGCCACGGAACTGGAGCGGCTCTACCACCAGCACGCACAGGCGCTCGGGCTTGGCTCACCCCACACCGATGCCATGCCCCGCCATCCCTACAACCTGCTGTTCTGCGCCGACTGGTTCATGACCGTGCGCCGGATCCGCGAACACTGGGCCGGTTTCAGCCTCAACGCCCTCGCCTTTGGGGGCTATCTGCTGCTCACGGAGGGGTCCGATCTGCCCTGGCTGGAGAAGCATGGACCCTGGCGGCTGCTGGAGGCTGTGGCGGCGCCGGAGCGCTGAGCCGCAGCTGAACGGCCGCAAGTTCAGTGGTTGCACGGATGCCGAGCAACGCGTCCTCGGGCTCATTGGAGGAGGGAGACGCCCAGGCGTGCTCCACCCATCCATCCATCTGCTTCTATGTCCAGCCACAACCGCCGACTCCGGGATCGCAATGCCCGGGTGGAGCGCTATCTCGAACTGGTTGATCCCATCGCCCGCCACTACGCAGCCCGCAGTCCGGAATCCCGCGACGATCTGCGCCAGGTGGGGCTGCTGGGGCTGATTCGAGCGGCGGAACTGTTCCGAACCGAGGCTGCCGTGCCCTTCCCGGTGTTTGCCCGTGCCCATGTGCGGGGAACGATTCTTCATTACCTGCGCGACCAGGCACCGTTGCTGCGGCTGCCCCGCCGCCGCCAGGAGCTGGAGCAGCAGCGCAGCCGGGTGGCACGCCAGCTGCGGCAGCAGCTGGGCCGCGAACCGGGCAGCGAGGAGCTGCGCCTGGCCTGCGGTCTGACCCCAGAGCAATGGCAGCAGTTCGAGAACCTGCCACCGCGGCCCCAGCGGGTCTGCTTCGATGAAAGCCAGTGGCGCGGCCTCGGCAGCCCAGACGAGCCCAGTGCTCAGGCGGATTCCGGAGTGATGGCGGCCCTGCAGCGGCTCGATGGGCGCAAGCGCCAGGTGGTGCGGGATGTGGTGTTCGCAGGCCTGAGCCTGCGGGAGGTGGCACGGATGCGTCACACCAGCACCACCACGGCCCACCGGCTGCTCCACCAGGGCCTGGCCGAACTCAGGCGTCAGCTGACTCCGCCATCTGCCGCTGCAGCGTGCTGATGGCGGCATTGATCGCCGCCAGCTGCCGTTCCAGGCCATCACGCCAGAAGGTGAGGGCCTGAAGCTTGCGTTCCTGGTGGCGACGACGCTGCTGCTGGGCAGTTCCGCCATCGCCACAACAGAAGAACGGCTGCATCTTTTCAAAGGCGCATACCGCTCCGTGTTCCTGACCGCCGATGGTGAGCTGTCCGACACCGCCAGTCATACTTCCATCAGCCCCACCTGCCGGGCTGAAGCAATCCTGAGCTGACAGAGACCCCAGAGCAGCAGCGTCGATCTTGAGAGCACCTGGTCCCATAGGTCTGAAGAGGCCGTTGACGCTTGCTCTCGCCGGTGGCCTGATCCTGGCCAGCCAGCCAGCCCGGGCCTACGTGGCTCTGATGGCTGGCCAGAGTGCCCGCCCGCTGCAGGGGCGTTTCAACGCTGTTCCCGTCCTGCACTCCAACCAGCCGGAAGAGGTGTTCGGGCCTGGAATCCTCGTGAACACAGCACCGGGGGCGTCCATTGCCGCGGAAACCAATCAGCCCGTGGCCAACGCCACTTACACCTTCAACGGTGAGTTCGGGCTGCATGTGCACCACAAGTACCACCCGGAGGATCGAAGCCGGATGGGCTACGGCGGCAATCGCAGGGGCGAGCTCACCCTCGCCACCATCCTGATCAACCCCGGCCCCCAGCCGGTGCACATCCGCTTTCAGAAGGGGGCCGTGCGCAACAGCTTCGAGGCCCCCTACCTGGCCACCAACCTGATGGGTGTGAAACCCCTGGGACCCCGGCCTTGGAACACCGGCCCTGGCGATGCCACCGCCATCCAGTTGCTTCGGGGCAAGCTGGATGCGCGGCTCAGCGATGAGATCACCATTCCCGCCTCCAGCCGCGTTGTGCTGTTCAGCACACAGTTGCCGGCCAAGGGCATCGCCAATGGCCTGCTCAAGGGGAGCAGCGATGGACCGTTTCAGATGGCCGTGGTGGCCGCCGAAGACCCCCGCAGCGACGCCGACATACTGGCGGTGCTGGATCGGGGGCAACTGGCCCCCGGGCGGATCTACCTGAGCCGCATCGGCCAGATCCAGAGCGGCACCGTGTTTTCCCGGGTGGCGGGTGTGGCCCTAGGGGACACCTACGAGGCATCCCTGAACCACGACCTCAGCCAGAGCGCCCTGCACGTGCCGCTCACCAGCACCAGCCGCCACAACTTCGGCACCGGCGAAGTGCAGGTGAACCCCCTGGCCAGTCGGATGGTGGACTCATCGCTCAACAATGTCGGCACCTATGGCGTGCGTTACGACGTCACGCTCAACCTCACTGGCTCCGGCCCCCATCAGCTGGTGCTGAGCCATCCCACCCCCAATGGTCGGCACTTCACGGCCTTTCGCGGCTCCATCGGCATCGAAACCGAGGAGGGATACCGCGAGGTGCATGTGGGCATGCGTTCCGGGGAGAGCCTGGCCCTGACAGCCCTCAATCTCAAACCCGGCCAGAACAACCTGGTGCGCGTCAGCCTCGTCTACCCAGCCGATGCCACACCGGGCCATCTCCTGAGCGTTGTGCCTGATCAGCAACTGGCCAACCTGCAGCGGCGGGAGCGCCAGTTGGAGCTGGCACGGCTGGCTGCCGCCCGCAGCGGCGCGACAGCACCCCAGGTGCCTGCTGTGGAGGCCCCCGAGGCTCCCTTGGGGGCCTCAACCTCCACACGCCCTGCACAGCCGCCGCTTCTGCCGCCGCCGCTCTCGCCGAACTGGCTGGAAACCCTGCCGGCGATTCCACCGGTGCAGCCACCAGCGGGACTAAGCGGGGAGGCAGGGCGCATGTCCCAGAACCTGATGGAGCGCTATCAGCACGCCGTGGATGTCCAACAGCGGCTGATGAAATCCCTGATGGGCCGATAACCTCAGCAGGCTCCTGCAACAGCGCGTGAGTCAGCGAGAGTCCGGGACCCGTCGTATCAGCCTGGATCTCAGCGAGGCGCGGCTGGCCCAGCTGGATTCCCTCAAGGCGGAATACGGCCTGCGCAGCCGTGGCGCGATCCTGGAGCAGCTGCTGAGCCAGCTGTTCGACCTCGATGAGGAGGACGGCGACTCCCCCTCCGACCCGATCGTTTCTGATGGTGACGGGACCCCGTCAAGCGGCGCAGATCAGCGCTCAGCCCACGGCAACGGGCTGAACGAACAGACGGCGATCGTGCTCATCCACTCCGACCTGGTCTCGCAGCGGGACCTGGAAGGAGTCCAGAGCGAGACGGATAGTACCGATGATTGGGGCCTGGCTGCGGGCATGGACGATCGGCCTCGCCACAGCGGTGGCACCGATCACCGCAGCCGCACCAGGGCGGCTGGTGAACGAAGCAGTGGGATTCAGCTGCCGGGGTTTGTGCAGCGCCAGTCCCATGAGCTGAAGCGCAGCCTGCATCCGCCACGGCCTGCGGCGGAGGCCGATCGCAGTCTCGCCTTGATCACGGCGATGGAGTTGCAGGCCGCCCTGGAGGCGGCACGCCTCCACTGGCTGGAGATCTACAACCAGGACCCCAGTGAGCAGGTGCTGGAGGCTGCCATGATCTGGCTGGGCCGGGATATCTGGCCCCAGTCAGATCAGAGCGACGGACGCCCGTTCACCTGGAGTCTCACCCAACAGGTGGTGGCATCCGTGGCCCCCGATTGGCACCAGGCTGAGGCCAACTTTGAACGGGTGATCGCAGCCGCTGGGATTCTGGAGGATCCGTTCAGTGGCGCCACATTGGCCCTGAGGGTTCCAACCCTGATCACCCGTTTCGTGCAGCGGGTGCGCACGCGCCAGAAACGCAACGCCTCCTTCCAGGCCATCGATCAGACGATGACGGTCCACGCTGCCCTCAAGCTGCTGCAGCTGCCCACCGTGGCCGACCGGCCCTATTCCCTGCCGGAGATTCGCGAGGCCTACCGCGAGCAGGCCATGAACCACCATCCCGATGCCGGTGGATCCGCCGAGGCCATGCGACGCCTCAACGAGGCCTACCAATTCCTGAAGGAGCGTTACCGCCAGCGCGACTGATCAAGCCGCCGGAGATCGACAGTCCTTGCGTCTTCCGGCTCCCACCTGAGACCCTGCTCCAGACCGCTAATGGGTCCAGCCTGATCATCCTGGGACTCTATTTTGGTGTTTCTGATTTTTCGTCGATTTCAGTTGAACGCACCCATGCAGTGAGCTTCCACCCCTCGTCTCGCTTCTCGCTGGTTTTCTGAGCGCGGCAGCGGGACGGCGTCACCCGGCGACAAAGTCATGCCAGGGCATGTCCAGCGCCCACAGTTTGCCTGTCCAGGACCAGAGCAGACTTCATCAGCCACTGCGCTGCAATGCATCTGAAGCCTGCGTATCTGTGGCAGACACAGGTACGCAGCAGGACGAACGATCTGCCGCCGGAGCTCAGCTTCGCAGGCCTTCATTAGTAGTTACAGCAGGGGGCTGTATAGGTGTGTCGCAGGTATCTAGCCTGCGACACGGAAAGGGACGCATGGTGGGTCTGGCTCTAGATGGAGTAGAGCGGTCACGGCTCGATGACGCCAGCGCCACGCATCGGGGCCCATGGGATTCGCCCTCGCCAAAAC
>RGNC01000148.1 GCA_010029175.1 Synechococcaceae bacterium WB8_1B_136
CCCTGGCGTTGGCCGGGCCAGTGGCGCTGGCCGCCTGGCGCTCCAGGTAGGCGCTGTAGTTGCCCTCGAAGCGGTGCAGCCGGCCGTTCTCGAAGCTGAACAGCCGATCCACGGTGCGATCGAGGAAGTAGCGGTCGTGGGACACCACCACCACGCAGCCGCGGAAATCCTCCAGGAAGTCCTCCAGCACCGTGAGGGTGTGGACGTCGAGGTCGTTGGTGGGCTCATCGAGCAGCAGCACGTTGGGTGCCTCGATCAGCAGCCGGCAGAGGTGCAGCCGCCGCCGCTCGCCCCCCGAGAGCTTGCTCACGGGCTGGTGCTGCTGGGCCGGCGGGAACAGGAAGCGCTCCAGCAGCTGGCTGGCACTGAGCTGGCTGCCCTCCACCTCCACCGTGCTGGCGGCCTCCTTCACCACATCGATCACCTTCTTCTCCAGGGCCTTGCCGCTGCCCAGCACCGCCTCGGAGTGCTGATCGAAGTAGGCCAGCTTCACAGTGCCTCCCAGCTCCAAGCGGCCGCCATGGGGCTGGCGCCGGCCGGCGATCAGATCCAGCAGGGTGGACTTGCCGGAGCCGTTGGGGCCGATGATCCCCACCCGGTCTTCGGGGCTGAAGTCGTAGCTGAAGGCCTGCAGCAGCGGCGCTGCCCCCGCGGCCCTGGCGGCATCGCTGGCCCACACCGCCAGGGTTTCCGCCTCGATGGCCCGCTTCCCCAGCCGCCGCTGATTGCTGGCCAGGCTGATCTGGCCCTTGGCCTGGCGCCTTGGGGCCTCCTGCATCGCCTCGATCCGCTGGATGCGGGCCTTCTGCTTGGTGCTGCGGGCCTTGGGGCCCCGCTGCAGCCACTCCAGCTCCCGCCGCAGGGCCCCCTTGAACTTGGCCTCCGTGGCCGCGGCGGCGGCCTCCTGCTCGGCCTTGCGGGCCAGGTAATAGGCGTAGTTGCCGCTGTAGCTGCGGGCCTCACCGCGGTCCACCTCCACGATGCGGCGGGTCACCTGGTCGAGCACGTAGCGGTCGTGGGTGATCAGCACCAGAGCCCCGGCGAAGCGCTCCAGGTAGCCCTGCAGCCACTGGATGCAGTCGGCATCGAGGTGGTTGGTGGGCTCATCCAGCAGCAGCACATCGGGCTCCGCCACCAGGGCCGCCGCCAGGGCCAGGCGCTTGCGGTAGCCGCCCGAAAGATCTCCCACCCGGCGCTGGGTGTCGGTGATGCCGAGCCGATCGAGCACCTCGCGGATCTGCTGCTCCAGGCCCCAGGCCTGGCTCTGGTCCATGCGGGCATTGAGGCTGCCCAGTTCCGCCAGCAGGGCCGTGTCGTCGCTGCCCTCGGCATGGGCGTGGGCCAGGGCGTCGCTCACCGCCGTGTAGCGGCCCAGCAGCTCCATCTTCTCGCCGCTTTCGGCGAACACCTGCTCCAGCACGGTGCGCTCCGGGTCCAGCTCCGGCTCCTGGCTCACCAGCACGATGCGGGCCTGGGGCTGTACCCGCCGCTCACCGGCTCCCGGCGGCTCCAGCCCCGCCAGCACCCGCATCAGCGTGGATTTGCCGGCCCCGTTGGGACCGATCAGCCCCAGCCGCTCCTTCTCGCCCACGTGCAGGGTGAGGTTCTCGAACAGGGTGCGGATGCCGAAGTCCTTGCGGACCCCCACCAGGCTGATCAGGCTCAAATCAGGCTCCCGAGGCCGCGTGCCGTTGTGCCTCCAGATAAGCAAACACGCTCTTGTCGCCCACATCGGCCGCAGCCGGCATCGGGAACTTGCGCAGGCAGAGCACCAGCAGCAGCGCGGCCTCCAGCGCCAGCAGGCTGCCGGTGGCGCCAGCGGTTAGCAGGCCGCTGAGGTGCCCCAGCAGCGCCACCGGCAGCAGCAGCGTGACGCCGATCGCCTCCGGCCGGCGGAAGCAGAAGAACTCCTTGAAGCCGATCCCCGCCAGGGCCGCGAAGAAGGGGCCCACGGCCCAGATCCAGCGTCCATCGGCGGCGAGGCTGGCGGCCATGGCGCCGGGGCCGGCCGTCAGCGCCAGGGCGGCGAAGCCCAGGCAGCCCAGCAGCCACAGCAGCTGCAGGGCCCGGTGCAACGGCCGCAGGTAGATGTGAATCCAGCGCAGGGCCAGCCCCAGGCCCGCCGCCATCGGCAGCAGCCAGGGCCACAGCCAGGCCGAGCCCAGCCAGTGCCACTGGGCCAGCAGCGCCGCCTGGGCGATGGCCGCGGTGAGCAGCGCCAGCCGATAGCCCAGCACCTCGCGCCGGTCGGTGGCGGTGATGGAGAAGGGGCCGTAGACCCCTTCAAACACCGGATCGGGTGCCGGATGGCTCATGGCTGCAGCTGGGCTGCCACCAGTGTGGCCAGATCCGGGCCCGCGGGAACGATGCCCGAGGGATGCAGGGGGAACAGGGCCCCGAAGTAGTCGGCGCGCCAGGCCTCCGGGCAGCAGGTGGCTGCCACCCCCGGCAGGCCATGGAAGCGGCGGCGCCAGGCCCATAGCGCCGGGAACTGCCACAGGGGCCGGCGGCTGACGCCGAACAGGGGCGCATACACCAGCTCCAGCCGGATCAGGGTGGGGAACAGCTGCACATCGGCCAGGGTGAGGGCTTCGCCGCACAGCCAGGGGCCGGCGCCGGGGGCTGCCAGGGCCGATTCCACCTCCTCCAAGGCGCCGAACAGCTCCGCCTCGGCGCGGTTGTAGGCGGCCTGGCTGCGGGCGAAACCGCAGCGGTACACCCCGTCGTTGACGGCCCCCTGCAGGCGGTCGCGCCAGCGAGCGATGGCCGGCTTGAGGGCCTGCGGCTCCAGATCCGGCGCGCCATCGGGAGCGGGCCAGTCGTTCAGCAGCTCCATCAGCCGGGCACTCTCCCCCAGCACGATCCGGCCCGCCTGGGCCTCCAGCAGCACCGGTACCGTGGCCCGCTGGCTGGGGTCGGCACCGCTGCGGCGGTAGAGCTCCTGCAGGGTGGTGCAGCCCTGCACGGGCGTGGGGAAGCACCAGCGGCCGGCGGCGGGATCGGGCTCGGCCATCACCACAGCCACGCTGCCCTGCAGCTGGCGCAGGCTCCAGGTGAGCCAGGCCCGGTGGGCCCAGGGGCAGCTGCGCCCCACCACCAGTAGATGGCCGCCGGGGGTGCCTGCGCTGGCCGGCAGGGGCGGCTTGGTGGTGAAGGCCCCCGCCGGGCGGCGGTAGTTGCCCTCGGCATCGGCGGGCCCCAGGCCCCCCATCAACTGCTGCCACTGCCAGCGCCAGCCGGCCCGGGCCGCCTTCACCAGCAGCGGAGGAATCGTCATCGGCGCGCCAGCGCAACTCCTGCCAGGCTGGCGCAGTTGGCGGCAGGGAGCAGGGCGGAGATGGCGCAGGGGCGGGTGCTGGTGGTGGCCGCCACCCATGGCAACGAGCGCAATGCCCCCTGGCTGCTGGAGCAGTGGCGGCAGCAGCCGGAGCTGCTGCGCAGCAATGGTGTGGAGCTGCAGCTGGAGATCGGCAACCCCGAGGCCCTGGCCCTCAACCGCCGCTACCTCGACCGCGACCTCAACCGCAGCTTTGCCCCGGAGCTGCTCGCCGATGCCAGCCGCCAGGAGCGGGAGATCCTGCGGGCCCGCGCGCTGCTGGCGGCCCATGGCCCCGGCGGCTCCACCCCCTGCAGCGTGGCCCTCGATCTGCACAGCACCACCAGCGCCATGGGCAATTCCCTGGTGGTGTACGGCCGCCGGCCAGCGGATCTGGCCCTGGCGGCCGGCATCCAGGCGCGACTGGGGCTGCCGGTGTATCTGCACGAGGCCGATCCCGCCCAGACCGGATTTCTGGTGGAGCGGTGGCCCTGCGGCCTGGTGATCGAGGTGGGGCCGGTGCCCCAGGGCCTGGTGAGCGCCAGCATCTGCCGCCAGACCCAGCTGGCCCTGGAGGCGGCCCTCGACACCCTGGCCGCTGCCGCCACCGGTTGCCTGCGGCTGCCCCGGGGGCTCAGCGTGCACCTGCATGGCGGCAGTGTGGATCTGCCGCGCCGGCCGGATGGCAGCCCGGCCGCCGCCCTGCACCCGCTCCGCCAGCACCGCGATTGGATCCCGCTGGCGGCGGGGGATCCCCTGTTCTGGCGGGCCGATGGCCGCAGCCAGGGCTTTGATTCCGCCGGCCAGCGCTACCCCCTGGCCCGCTGGCCGGTGTTCATCAATGAGGCCGCCTACGGGGAGAAGGGCATTGCCCTCAGCCTCACCCGGCGGGAGCGTCTCTGTTGCGAGATCGCCTGGGCCGAGGCCCTCTCGGCCCAGCTTCAGCGGCGCGGGGCCCCGTTGTAGAGCACCTGGGTCACGCTGCGGCCGTCGGGGCTCACCAATAACTCGGTTTCCGTGGTAGCGGGCCGCCCCAGCTGCTGCCAGCCCGGCGCTCCCCCCCGGAAGCGGTAGAGGTAGCCGCGCTGGTTCAGCTTCACCAGGCAGCTGCCGCCGTTTTCACTGGTGTTGAACATGCAGGCCGCTGGCTGGTAGCGGCTGAGGCCGCCGTTCAGCTTGATGGCGGTGTTGCGGGCCAGGTTGATGGCGCGCACGCCCGAGTAGGAGCCGGGGCCCGTGGCCTGGGCCATGGCGGTGGCGGTGGGAGCAGCAACCAGGCCAAGGTTTGCCAGGGTGAGGCTCGCCAGGGTGAGGCTGGAGAGGGCCAGGCCGGCGGCAGGGAGGGGGTTGGGCATGGTCTGGAGGAGGTTCACTTCAGCTGGGACCCGTTCGATTCAGCCGCAGGCCCAGGTGCTCTGTTCCTTGGTGCATTCCAGGTCGCTCTGGGAGCCATCGGCCCAGTAGATGCGCAGGCGATCGTCGTCGGTGCCGCTGCGGAAGGTGAGCGACTTCACC
>RGNC01000149.1 GCA_010029175.1 Synechococcaceae bacterium WB8_1B_136
CACCGATGCGTTCATCGAACTGCACGGCGATCGCCGTGGCTCCGACGACCAGGCCCTGGTGGGTGGCGTTGGTCGCATCGGCGATCAGGGGGTGGTGCTGCTGGGCCACCAGAAGGGGCGCGACACCAAGGAGAACGTGGCCCGCAACTTCGGCATGGCCTCCCCCGGCGGCTATCGCAAGGCCATGCGCCTGATGGATCACGCCGACCGGTTCCGCCTGCCGATCCTCAGCTTCATCGACACTCCGGGCGCCTACGCCGGCCTGCTGGCGGAGGAACTGGGCCAGGGCGAGGCGATTGCCGTGAATCTGCGCGAGATGTTCCGGCTGCGGGTGCCGATCGTGGCCACGGTCATTGGCGAGGGCGGCTCCGGCGGTGCCCTGGGCATCGGCGTGGCCGACCGGCTGCTGATGTTCCAGCACAGCGTTTACACCGTGGCCAGCCCCGAGGCCTGCGCCTCGATCCTGTGGCGGGATGCCGCCAAGGCGCCGGCGGCGGCTGAGGCCCTGAAGATCACCGCCCAGGATCTGCTTCAGCTGGGCATCATCGACGACGTGATCAACGAGCCCTCCGGCGGCAACCACTGGGCACCCCGCCAGGCGGCCGAGAGCCTGAAGCAGGCGGTGCTGCGCCATCTGCTGGAGCTGCAACAACTGAGCGAAACCGCCCTGATGGAGCAGCGCTACGCCAAGTTCCGCCGCATGGGCCGCTTCCTCGAAGCGGGCACCGCGGATGCCCCCCTCAACGCCTGATGGCCATGGCCGCACCAGCCCCCGTCGCCCTGATCACCGGCGCATCCCGCGGGATCGGGGCCGCCGCCGCCCGCCAGTTCGCGGCAGCTGGCTACGACCTGCTGCTGCTGGCACGCTCCGCACCTGAACTGGAGTCGCTGGCCACTGAGCTGCGCCAGGGCCCGCGGCGGGTGGAGACCTGCCGCCTGGATCTGGTGGACCCGGCCGCCATTGCGCCAGCGCTCCAGGAGCTGCTGGGCCGTGGGCTGACCCCCACGCTGCTGATCAACAATGCTGGAGCCGCCTACACCGGGGCCCTGGCGGAGATGCCGGTGGAGCAATGGCAGTGGCTGTTTCAGCTCAACCTCACCAGCGTCTTCCAGGTGTGCCAGGCCCTGCTGCCGGTGCTGCGCGGCAACGGGGGGCACATCATCAACGTGAACAGCCACGCCGCCCACAAGACCTTTCCCGAATGGGGCGCCTACTGCGCCAGCAAGGCGGCCCTGGTGTCCTTCAGCCGCTGCCTGGCCGAGGAGGAGCGCAGTAACGGTGTGCGTGTATCCATGCTCACCCTTGGTGCGGTTAATACACCCCTGTGGGACAGCGAAACCGTCCACAGTTCGTTTGATCGCCGTGCCATGCTTTCCCCTGAGCGTGCGGCCGAGGCGTTGGTGTCTCTGGCGCAGCAGCCCGCCTCCCAGATCGTGGAGGACATCACCCTCATGCCCGCCGCCGGCGCTTTCTGAGCGCGATTCGAGTTTCAGTTATGACCGCTACGCTTCCTTCCAGCATTTCTGGCCAGCTGGCCCCGGTGAGCCTGCGCATCCGCGAGCGGCTGGACGCCGCCGGTGTGCCCTACCTAGCCAACGACAACATCGCCGAGCACCTGCTCGACGGTGAGCTGGAGCAGCTCGAAATCGAGGTGGCTGGCAAAGTGCGCGAGCTGCTGCGCAGCCTGGTAATCGATATCGACAACGATCACAACACCGAGGAAACAGCCGAGCGCGTCGCGCGCATGTATCTGCACGAGGTGTTCAAGGGGCGCTATCACCAGCAACCGAAGATCGCCAGCTTCCCGAACGTCAAAAAGCTCGACGAGATCTATACCGTTGGACCAATCTCGGTGCGTTCGGCCTGCTCGCACCACCTGGTGCCCATCCTGGGCAACTGCTGGATCGGCATCAAACCGGGCGTGCGGGTGATCGGCCTCTCCAAATTCTCACGCGTTGCCGATTGGGTGTTCTCCCGCCCCCACATTCAGGAAGAAGCGGTGATGATCCTGGCCGACGAGATCGAGCGGCTGTGCGAACCGCAGGGGCTGGCCATTCTCGTGAAAGCCCAGCACTACTGCATGAAGTGGCGCGGCGTGAAGGAACCCCAAACCAGCATGGTGAACTCCGTGGTGCGCGGCGATTTCCGCCACGACCCCAGCCTCAAGGCCGAGTTCTTCGAACTGGTGAAGCAGCAGGAATCGCTGCTGATCTCCTGATGGCGGCCGCCTCAGCGCACCGGACCCACCGGGGCTGAGGCCACCCGCTTCACCTGGCCGTTCTGGTTCACCACCGCCACCACCATCAGGTTCTGGCCGACATCCAGGGTGCCTGGCACGTAGGTGGTGCCGGTTGCCCCCTCGATCAACACCCAGGTGCGCTGGCCCGGCTTGAGGCGGTACCAGTGGTAGTTGGCGGTCGGGAGGGCAGCCTGGGCATCGGCCACGGCGGTGGCTGTGAGCATGGTGCCCACGGCCGCGTTGCCGGCCAGCACCAGCTGCTGCAAGCCATTGATCCGCTGCTGAACAGTGCCCTCCAGCTGGATGTCCGTGGAGATCTGCTGCTCCAGTTGCAGGATCTGCTGCTGGGGGCTCTCCGTCACGCCGGGCACGCACTGGAGCGTGGCGCCCACCAGCTGGCAGCCCACCAGGTCCTGGGCGGCCGCAACCTCAGCACGCAGCAGGGAGGCCAGCAACGAACCGGCCGCAAGGGCCAGCAGCAGGCGGGAGGGGCGGCGAAGCATCAGCGCAGATCAGCTGGACCGATCCTGGCGGACCGTCTCCACCGCCGCCACCAGCGCAGCCACCCGCTGCAGGTCCTTGTCGCCAGGGGAGAGCTCCACCCCGCTGGAGACATCCAGCCCCTGGGGTGAGCAGCCAGCCAGGGCCCCCATCACCGGCACCACCCGCTCGGGGGTGATGCCCCCCGCCAGCCACCAGGGCAAGGGCGGGGCAAATCCCTCAAGCCACTCGATCGGAATCCTGTGGCCGGTGCCCCCCAGCTGATCAGGCACCCAGGCGTCGAGCAGCAGCCCATCCACCGCATCGCCGTAGGCGGCGGCACGCTCCAGATCAGCAGCATCGCGGATGCGCAGGGCCTTCCACAGCAGCAGCTCGGGCCCCAGCTGCCGACGCAGCTGGCGGCAGCGCTGCGGGGTTTCCGCGCCATGGAGTTGCAGCACCTGATGGCCAAGGCCAGGCCCCAGCGGCTCCAGGTCGTCGTCGGTGGGATCGGCCACCACAAGCACGCCGCAGCAGCGGGGGGAGGCCTCGGCCATGGCCGAGAACAGCTCGGGGCGCCGAACGGGCTCCAGCCAGCGCGGTGAACGGTCCACGGCGATCACCCCCAGGGCATCCACCCCCAGGGCCGCCACGGCCGCGGCTTGGTCTGGCCGGCGCAGCCCGCACACCTTCAGCCACGGCTGCGGACTGCCGGTGAAGCACAGGCGCTCAGACGACACGGAGTTCAGGCCAACGGCCCCGGCGGTTGGGTCTTTCTAGGATCAGACCACTGGGGCATCGACGTGGGCGAAGGCTGGCAGCTACTGACGATCCGGGGCATCCCCCTGCGCATCCACCCCAGCTGGTTCATCATCCTGGGCCTGGCCACCCTGGCCTTCCAGCAGCAATACAGCTTGGAACTGGCCGGCAAGGGCAGCGAGCCGCTGCTGTGGCTGCTGGGCTTCTCCACAGCCCTGCTGCTGTTCGCCTCGGTGCTGCTGCACGAACTGGGCCATTCCGTCGCCGCGGTGAGCCAGGGGGTGAAGGTGCGCAGCATCACCCTGTTTCTGCTGGGTGGCGTGGCGAGTGTGGAGCGGGAATGCTCCAGCGCCATGGGCTCCCTGCTGGTGGCGGCAGCGGGTCCGCTGGTGAGCCTGGTGCTGGCGGGACTGCTGATGGCGAGCAGCCACAGCGCCGCCCATGCCTCGCCGCTGCTGGGGGCGATGTGCGCGGAACTGGGGTGGCTGAATCTGCTGCTGGGCCTGTTCAACCTGCTGCCGGGCCTGCCCCTGGATGGGGGGCTGATCCTCAAGGCCCTCGTCTGGCAGTGGACCGGCAGCCAGCGCAAGGGCATCCAGGTGGCCACCGCCAGCGGCAAATTTCTCTCGCTGCTGGCCATCGGTCTGGGGGTGGCACTGCTGCTGCGGGGCGGCAGCATGGGGGGGCTGTGGTTGATGCTGCTGGGCTGGTTCGGCCTGGGGGCCGCCCGGAACCAGACCCAGCTGCTGGCCCTGCAGAACACCCTCAAGGCCTTGAAGGTGAAGGATGCGGCCCAGCGCCGCTTTCGCGTCCTGGAGGCCAGCACCAGCCTGCGGGAGCTGAGCCGCCTGCGGCTGAACGACCCCAAGGGCCCCGCCGACTGGCTGCTGGTGTGCGACGGCGGACGCTGGCAAGGGGTGATCAGCGATCAACCGCTGCAGGAGTTGCCGGTGCAGCGCTGGGATGGTGAGCGCATCGGAGATCACATCCAGCCCCTCTCCAGCCTGGTCTCAATCCGGGAAGACGCCCCCCTCTGGCAGGCCGTGTTGCAACTCGACGACCCCGGCACGAACCGGCTGCTGGTGTTGAGTCCGGCCGGGCTGCCCTGCGGCACCCTCGAACGACCCGATCTGGCGGAGGCCGTGCTGGCGAAGCTGGGGGTGCGGCTGCCGGGAGCGATTCTGGAAACGGCACGGCGGCAGGGGGTCTACCCGCTGGGCATGGCCCTGGCCCCAGTGGCGCGCGCGATGCTGGCCAGTGGGGACGTGGAGCTCAACCCCAGCGCCCTGGCTTCGCGGCGATAGCCCATCGCCCTCCGATCCACCTGGCTGCGCTCGGCGGCCC
>RGNC01000150.1 GCA_010029175.1 Synechococcaceae bacterium WB8_1B_136
GAAGGGCTTGTCGATGCCGAGGAGGCGTCCGTGGCGCACCACGCGGCGCAGCAGCCGGCGCAGGATGTAACCGCGGCCCAGGTTGCTGGCGGTGACGCCATCGCAGATCAGCTGGGTGATGGCGCGGGAGTGGTCGCCGATCACCTTGAGGCTGGTCTTGCCCTTGCCATCCAGGCTGCGGTACTCAACCCCCGCCAGCCCCGCCGCCGTTTCGATCAACGGATAGATCAGGTCGGTTTCGTAGTTGTTGGGCACCCCCTGCAGGATCTGAGCCATGCGCTCCAGACCCATGCCGGTGTCGATGTTGCGGTTGGCCAGCGGCGTGAGGGTGCCCTCGGCGTCGCGGTTGTACTGCATGAACACCAGGTTGTAGAACTCGATGAAGCGCGCGTCGTCTTCCAGGTCGATGCCGTCGTCGCCGAGTTCGGGCTTGAAGTCGTAGTAGATCTCCGAGCAGGGGCCGCAGGGGCCGGTGGGGCCGGAGGCCCAGAAGTTGTCGGCCTCATCCATGCGGATGATGCGCTTGGGGTTCACCCCCACCACATCGCGCCAGATCGCCTCGGCCTCGTCGTCTTCGCGGAACACACTCACCACCAGGTTGCGCGGATCCAGCCCGAACACACCGGTGCTCAGCTCCCAGGCCCACTGGATCGCCTGCTGCTTGAAGTAGTCGCCGAAGGAGAAGTTGCCCAGCATCTCGAAAAACGTGTGATGCCGGGCCGTGCGGCCCACGTTTTCGATGTCGTTGGTGCGGATGCACTTCTGGGAGCTGGTGGCCCGCGGCGCCGGCCGCTGCTGCTGCCCAAGGAACACCGGCTTGAACGGCAGCATGCCGGCGATGGTGAGCAGCACCGTGGGGTCGTCGGGCACCAGCGAGGCGCTGGCCATGGGCTTATGACCCCGCTGCTCGTAGAAATCGAGGAAGGCCGCGCGGATCTCTGCACCGGTGCGAGGGGTGGCGGCCATGGCGGAAGCGGAGCGAAACGTGCCTGAACAGGGCATGATCGCCCAGACCCGGCCTGGCTCCGTGCGCGCCGCACCCGCTCCCCCGCCGCAACCCAGCCGCGCCGCCCTGCGGCTGCGCTCGATCACCTGGGCCCTGGGGGCCGGCCTGGCCGCCCTGGCCCTGGGCCTGCCCCTGGGGCTGGCGCTGGGCCTGCGGGCAGGTGGCTGCGGCTTCTTCTACGGCCTGCTGGCCTTCCATCTGCAACGGGTCGACCCCGACGACAGCCATCTGCAGGCGGGGTTGGTGGGGGCCGTGTGCGGCATCCACAGCCTGGGATTGCCGGCGGTGACCCCATGGCCGGCTGAAGAGCCGATCCCCCGGGCCTTGGCCCTGGTGGGGCCAGCTGTGATGATGGAGCTCATCCGTGCCTGGCTGCCGCTGATCGGCGCCGCCCTGTTGTTGCACGGAACGCGAGCCCTCGCGACACGGGTGTTGCCGGCCAACCGGCCCTGATCCCCCCATGAGCCTGCTGCATGCCACCTGGCTGCCCGCCGTCCCGGCGGGCAGCTTCGCCAAGGGCAAGGCCCCATCCGCGGGCCTGCTGATCTGGGCGGACACCTGGCGTGTGGCGGAGCCGATCACCCCCACCACCGAGGCACCGCTCCACCCCCTCAGCCTCGATCTCGACGACCTGGCCACCTGGCTCGACGAGCATCAGTTCTGGTCGGAAGACCTGCGCCAGGCCAGCGCCACCCTCACCCTGCCCAGCCGCCAGCAGGGCGCCAAGGGCAAAAAGAGCAGTGCCGGCGCCGCCTGGAGTGGCCTGCCGATGCAGGCGGGTGAGCCGCTGCCGAAGGAGATCAGCTGGTGGCCCTGGCAGGTGGAGGGCTGGTTGCTGAAGCCCGGCCCCGCGGCCGCCTGGATCAACCTGCTGCCCCTCTCGGGCTTCGCCGAGGCCGGCCTGGGCGACGACCTGCGCTGGTGGGCCCACCTGCAGCGCTGGTGCCTGAGCCTGATCGCCCGGGGGCGCTGGCTTCCGGATGCGGGGGGCGGCAAGGCCAGCTGGCTGCCCCTGCTCAACCGCGAAGACGACCGCCGCCGCCTCGAAGACCTGGCGGCCCGCATGCCCCAGGTGGTGGCCGCCGCCAGCACCGATCAGCAGCTGGCCTGCGGCAGGCCCCGTTCCAACCGCCTGTTCGTGGCCAGCCTGGTGGAGAAGCTGGTGGACGGCCAGCTGCGGGCGGCCTTTGCCCCCAGCGGCCAGGGGCTCGATCCACTGCTGGCGGCCTGGGAGGAGGGCCTGGCCTGCCCAGGCGGCAAGCTCCAGCTCGACGAGGAGGACAGCGAGCGCCTCGGCATCGCCAGCCACCACTGGCGTGAGGCCGTGGCCGGCAAGGTGGCCCCGGCCCGGGCCTGCCTGGAGCTGTTCACCCCGCCGGAGGGGGAGGAGCTGTGGGAGCTGCGCTTCGGCCTGCAGGCGGAGGCCGATCCCAGCCTGAGGGTGCCGGCGGGGATTGTGTGGGCGGCGGGCGACCGCCCCCTGGCCCTGGGGGAGATCCAGGTGGAGCAGCCCGGAGCGCTGCTGCTGGAGGGCATGGGCCGGGCCCTGCTGGCCTTCGAGCCGATCGCGCGGGGCCTCGATGCCGCCACCCCCGAGGCGATGCAGCTCACCCCGGCTGAGGCCTTCGTGCTGGTGCGCACCGCCGCCGCCAGGTTGCGGGATGTGGGCGTGGGGGTGGTGCTGCCCGCCAGCCTGTCGGGGGGTCTGGCCAGCCGCCTGGGCCTGGCTATCACCGCAGAGCTGCCCGAGAAATCGCGCGGCTTCACCCTGGGCGAAAGCCTGCAGTGGACCTGGGAGTTCATGATCGGCGGCGTCACCCTCAACCTGCGGGATCTGGAGAAGCTCCAGACCAAGCGCAGCCCGCTGGTGCAGCACAAGGGGGCGTGGATCGAGCTGCGGCCCCTGGATCTCAAACACGCCGCAACGTTCAGCACCGCGCCGCCGCCCTTCCACCTCGACGATGCCCTGCGCATCACCGGCAACGAGGGTGAAACCCTGCAGCGTCTGCCGGTGCACGCCTTCACCGCCGGCCCACGGCTGCAGGCGGTGCTGGAGCAATACCACCAGCAGAAGGCCCCCGACCCCCTGCCGGCGCCCCCCGGCTTCGCCGGCCAGCTGCGGCCGTATCAGGAGCGCGGCCTGGGCTGGCTGGCCTTCCTGCACCGCTTCGATCAGGGGGCCTGCCTGGCGGACGACATGGGCCTGGGCAAGACGATCCAGCTGCTGGCCTTCATCCAGCACCTCAAGGCTGAAGAGGAGCTCAAACGCCCCGTGCTGCTGGTGGCCCCCACCTCGGTGCTCACCAACTGGAAACGGGAGGCGGCGGCCTTCACCCCCGAGCTGGAGGTGCGGGAGCACTACGGCCCGCGGCGCCCCAGCACCGATGCAGCCCTCAAAAAAGCCCTCAAGGGCGTGGATCTGGTGCTCACCACCTACGGCCTGCTGCAGCGCGACAGCGAACTGCTGGAGAGCGTCGACTGGCAGGGCGTGGTGATCGACGAGGCCCAGGCGATCAAGAACCACAACGCCAAGCAATCGATGGCGGCCCGGGATCTGGGGCGGCCGGGCAAGCAGAGCCGCTTCCGCATCGCCCTCACCGGCACGCCGGTGGAAAACCGCGTCAGCGAACTGTGGGCGCTGATGGACTTCCTCAACCCCAAGGTGCTGGGCGACGAACCCTTCTTCCGCCAGCGCTACCGGCTGCCGATCGAACGCTACGGCGACATGTCGTCGCTGCGGGATCTCAAGGGCCGCGTGGGCCCGTTCATCCTGCGGCGCCTGAAAACCGACAAGTCGATCATTTCCGACCTGCCGGAGAAGGTGGAACTGAGCGAATGGGTGGGCCTGGCCCCCGAGCAGAAGAAGCTCTACAACACAACCGTGGAGGAGAGCATCGACGCCATCGCCCGGGCGCCGCTGGGGCAGAAGCACGGCCAGGTGCTGGCGCTGCTCACCAAGCTGAAGCAGATCTGCAACCACCCGGCCCTGGCGCTCAAACAGGACCCCGATCCCGCCGATTCCGCGTTCTTCAAGGAGTTCGCCGCCCGCAGCGCCAAGGTGCAGCGCCTCGAAGAGATCCTGGAGGAGGTGATCGAGGCAGGCGATCGGGCCCTGCTGTTCACCCAGTTCGCCGAGTGGGGCCACCTGCTCAAGGCCCACCTGGAGCGCAGATGGCAGCAGGAGGTGCCGTTCCTCTACGGCAACACCAGCAAGGTGGAACGCCAGGCGATGGTGGATCGCTTCCAGGACGATCCCCGCGGCCCGCAGCTGTTCCTGCTCTCGCTCAAGGCAGGCGGCGTGGGCCTCAACCTCACCCGCGCCAGCCACGTGTTCCACATCGACCGCTGGTGGAACCCGGCCGTGGAAAACCAGGCGACAGACCGCGCCTACCGCATCGGCCAGCAGAACCGGGTGATGGTGCACAAGTTCATCACCAGCGGCTCGGTGGAGGAGCGCATCGACCGGATGATCAAGGAGAAGTCGAAACTGGCCGAAGACATCGTCGGCTCCGGCGAAGACTGGCTCGGCGGCATGGACGTGGGCCAGCTCAAAGACCTGGTAGCGCTCACGGACGACTGAGCCCGACGACTAAGCCCGATCAGACCGCCCTGGGCGGCTCATAGAGATAGCGCTGGAAACCGGCGAAGAGCTGACCGATGTCTTCGGGTTTGCCCAGATCGGCCACAGCATCGGCGATGGAGTTCTGGTAGCGCAGCCTCAGCAGGGGAGCGAGTTTGTCCTGGGCCAGTTCCTGCACGCCGGTGCTCAC
>RGNC01000016.1 GCA_010029175.1 Synechococcaceae bacterium WB8_1B_136
CGAAGCCGCCCTCCACCAGCCCCGCTGGGCGGCAGTCGCCAGGGCCAGCACCCGCCACAGCCCCCAGGCCAGCAGCAGCTGCAGGGCCGCCAACCCGCCCGCGCCCACCAGCTGGGCCAACCCCGCCAGGGCGCGATCGCCCGGCAGCGCCACCGAGCCCAAACCGAGCCAGAACAGCGGGCCCTTGGCGAGCCACACCTCCGCCAGGCCCCAGAGGGCCGACGCCAGCAGGGCCGTGGCCCAGCGCTCCGGCCCCAGGCGCTCCACCACCCAGCGCCACAGGGCCACCAGCACCGCTGCCAGCAGAGCGATCGCCAGCAGCAGCGCCACGCACAGCGGCAGGCTGAGGGGCAGGGGCACGCCCACCCAGTCGAGGGGATGCAGCCACAGCAGCCAGCGGTGGCTCACCAGCACGGCGGCTCCGCCCCAGAGGGCAGCGGCCCTTGGGCCCTGGGCCCACAGCACCACCAGGGCCAGCCACAGCAGTGGCGGCACGCCCAGGGGAGGCAGCGACAGCCCCGCCAGCACCCCGGCCACAGGGGCGGTGATCCACCAGAACGGTCGGTGACCTGCCATGGCCACGCACCCTAGGAAGCGCCATGGTTTGAGAGGTTCCCCACCGGCACAGGCCCCCCATGGATCCCGGCAACCCCTTGCAACAACTGCTTCTGCGCGGCCTGGGCACCACCTCCCTGGTGGCCGATCGGCTGCGCAGCGTCACCCAGAGCTGGGTGAGCAGCGGCCGGCTCGATCCCGGCCAGGCCTCGCTGCTGGTGGATGAGGTGATGGCCAGCCTGCGGGGCGACAACCCCGACCTGGAGCGGGAAACCGAGCGCCAGGTGGAACGCAACATCGACCACTTCCTTCAGGACGTGGGTCTGGCACGGCAGCGGGAACTGGATGAACTGCGCGGCCGCATCGACCGCCTGGAGCAACAGATGCGGCAGCAGCGCTTCCAGGCCAGCAGCCGCGACACGGACATCCCCGACTGACGTGCGCTGACCCGCGGCAGCTGGGGCAGAATCGGCCCTTCCGTCGAGCTCGAGCCCCACCCATGCGCGACATCCTGATCAGTGCGACGGTGTGCGTGGCCTGCCTGCTGCTGGCCCTGGTGAGCCAACTGGTCGCCCCCTCCACCGTGGTGGCTGCCCCGATGCCGGTGCAAACCAGCACCATCCAGGCGGTGGCAACGGCCCCCAGCAGCGGCCGCCTCGAGCTCGACCCCGAAGATCCCAACCCCAGCCTGTTCACCATGGCCAGCGACGCCGCCTCCCCCGACCAGATCGCCAGCACCGGTGCCAGTGCCCTCGGCGGCGACCTGGTGGCCGCTAAGGAGCGGGTCACCCCCAGCGGGCTGCGCATCACCGACCTGGTGATCGGCAACGGCCCCGAAGCCAGCGCCGGGCAGACCGTGTCGGTGAATTACCGCGGCACCCTGGAGAACGGCAAGGAATTCGACAGCAGCTACGGCCGCGGCCCCTTCTCCTTCCCCCTCGGCGCCGGCCGGGTGATCAAGGGCTGGGATGAAGGCGTGGCCGGCATGCAGGTGGGCGGCAAGCGCAAGCTGGTGATCCCCCCCGATCTGGCCTACGGCGAGCGCGGCGCAGGCGGCGTGATCCCCCCCAACGCCACTCTCATTTTCGAGGTGGAACTGCTGCAGATCGGCCGCTGAGGGGAGGCTGAACCAGGCAAAGCCAGCCACACGCTCCCTCGGCGCTTAGCTTAGCCATGGCTAAGCCATGGCTAAGCCATCGCGAGAAGGGTTGCTGCGTACAGCCCCGTGCCCGGTGCGCCGAGGGGCCGGTTCTCCGGCCTTTCGAAACCTGAAGCGATCGTTAGGATGCCGCGGCCGTCCGGCACCAGGCCGGGCTCCACCCAGCACGACCCGACGTCTCATGGCTCACACGCTGCCCGCGCTGCCCTACGGCCTCGATGCGCTCGAGCCCCACATCTCCCGCTCCACCCTTGAGTTCCACCACGGCAAGCACCACAACGCTTACGTGACCAACCTCAACAACCTGGTGGCCGGCACCGAGCTGGAGGGCAAGAGCCTGGAAGACACCATCACCGCCGTGGCCGGTGACGCCAGCAAGGCCGGTGTGTTCAACAACGCCGCCCAGGTGTGGAACCACAGCTTCTACTGGCAGTGCATCAAGCCGAACGGTGGCGGCACCCCCAGCGGCGCCCTGCTCGACAAGATCAATGCCGATTTCGGCAGCTTTGAGAAATTCGTGGAGGAGTTCAAGGCCGCCGGCGCCACCCAGTTCGGCAGCGGCTGGGCCTGGCTGGTGCTCGATAACGGCACCCTGAAAGTCACCAAGACCGGCAACGCCGACCTGCCCCTGGCCCACGGTCAGAAGGCCCTGCTCACCATGGATGTGTGGGAGCACGCCTACTACCTCGACTACCAGAACCGCCGCCCCGACTACATCAGCACCTATCTCGACAAGCTGGTGAACTGGGACTTCGTGGCTGCCAACCTGGCCACCGCCTGACCCGCCTCCTGAGTGGCCTGAGCAAGAACGCTTCAGGCGATTCAAGCCCCCGGTGATCCCGGGGGCTTTTCACGTTTCAGTCCGCGCCGCGGCTCACCACAGGCCGCGGATCGGCTGAGGCGCCGGCTCAACCGGCTGCACCACGGGGGCCGGTGCCGGCTGAGGCACGGGCTGCGGTGCAGGCTCAGGCGCGACCGCCACCTGTTTGGCGGCCCCGCCCCAGCGCAGCTTCACGCCACCGCCCACGTCCCAGCTGGTGCCACCGGAATAGAGGCCAGCACCACCGCGCACATAGAAGGTGGTGTTATCACTCAACGTGTAGGCCAGCTGACCCTGCAGGCCCAGGCCACTGGTGGCCGCCAGCGATCCCGTGGGGAGAGTGGCTTCGGTGCCACTGCTGTTGCTGATCACGGTGGCGGGCTGACCGCCGAGGAAGCCGGCACCCAGCCAGCTGACCCGCAGGGTGGGGGTGAACAGGTTCTTGCCGTCCCGCATCGGGGCACGCCAGGTCACACCGATGTCGGCCGTGCCCACGGTGCTGCTGCTGGAGGGCACCAGCCAACGCTGATTGGTGGGTCCGTCGGTGATGCTGGCCTGGCCGAGGGACACGGTGGAGGTGCCCAGCAGAGCACTCGGTTCGAGGAGCTGGGTTTCCGAGAGCTTGATCCGCCCGCCGAGATTCAGCGCCGTGTTGAAGGCACCGCCGCCGATGGTGGGCGAACTGGAGCGGATACCGGCGGCATTGCTGCTGCTGATGGCAAACGGTTGCTGGCTGCTGATGCCGTCACCGCCGATGGCACCACTGATGAACCAACCCGGCCTGGACCACTGGGCGAACAGCCCGCCACCACCCCAGTTCAGGGTTGAGGAGGTGCCGCCGAAACTGGTGCCATTGCTGAACTGTGAGCCGCCATTGGCCCAGCCACGCCCGTAGCGGCCGAACACGCCGGCAACGAAGTCACGGCTGAAGGCGTAATCAAGGCGAAGGCCCAGCTGCGCCCCGTTAAACGACGACGACCCAACGGATGAGCTGGAGCGGATCACAGGCCCACCGAAGCCATCACCGAACACCCGCAGCCGCCAGCCGGTGCGCTCCGCGTAGTAAGCGCCGGGCGTGGTGCTGAAGCGGAAATTCGGATCGGAACTCGTTTCCGGCCCAGGCGCCACGTAGCGGTTGGCCTCATCGCCTGGATCCAGAGCAGGATCGAACGGAACCTTCTGCGGCAGGATCTCCAGCAGGTCGCGCCCGAACACCTGCCAGCTCTGGCCGATGCCGAAGGGTTGCAGGCGGGCATCGGGGCGATAGACGTTGGCAGAGAGCGGCGGTGCCACGGGAGCCGGCGGCGGGAAGCAGAACTCGGCTTCGGTTCCATCCGGACAGATCGCCGCGCGGGCTGGCGCCAGAGGAAGCGCCAGTGCCAGCAACGATGAGGCGGCAATCCCAAGGCGAATGGGGAGGGATCGGGATGTCACCGTGCCGGGCATGGGCGGATGCAGAGATTGGAAGTTCGCTGGATCCTGCGCAAGAGAGCTGCTGCTGTCAACGGTTGCGCCGGGAAGCCGGTCAGCGAATCCAACCATTGGACAGCCACGTGAACAGCAGGCACCAGCAAAGCGATCGCCAGAGAATCAGCAGATGGCGCCAGCCCCGCTGCCGGAACACGCCAATGCGTGTGATGCTCCTGAGCGGAGGATCCGGCAGCGACGCACCTACCCGAACGGGTGAAATTGAGTCGCAAGTTGTAACGGGATCAAGCTGAAAACTTGCCGGAATCAAGGAAGCCAGCCCCATAGCCATTGTTACCTTGATGGACACTGGTGTTCCTGATCGATCCGTGGTGTCCCCCTCCCCCGTCATCGGACTTGGCCCTGATGCACTGACCCTGCTCTATGGAGATACGGGCAGTCTCAGGCTGAGCTTCGCTGAAACGGCAGGCACGGGATTCAAACCCTGGCTCGAACTCCAGGTCGCCGCCCCCAGCGACCACCTCAGCTTCGGAGCAGCCAGCTGGGCCGGCCTGCCTCTCACCAGCAAGACCTACACCTTCAGCCGCAGCGGCAGCAGCGGCCCCTACACGCTGGTGCATCCACTCACCGGCGCCACCCTCAGCAGCAGCACCCCCGACAAACTGCTGATCTGGGAGTTGCCCATCGGCAGCTACACGGCGGCGGCGCCCGCGGTGCTGGTCGACATCCCCGTGACGGTCAACCCGGGCAACCCCACCCTCGGCGCGGTGAGCCTGCGGGCCGGTGGTGGCTACGCGCTGGGCAGCGACCCGCTCAACAACCCCTTGGTCGATCCACCGATCAGCGCCCCAAGCCAGCCTGGGCAGGTGATCCCCAGCCCCCTCACCTTCACCAAGTCCAACAACGATCCGGAATCGGAAACAGTCACCGGGCCCAACTTCATCAGCGCCTGGCGTTTGTCGACCAACATCGCCAAGGGAGCTGAGATCAGCAACCTGATCGTCGACGACACGCTGCCCAGCGACCTCTTCCTGGTGCCCAACGGCAGCGAGGCCGCCATCAATCCCAACCTGGTGGTGCCCGCAGGGCTCAACGGCACCCTCAGCAAGGCCCCAACAGGCAATCCCACCACCGCGCCGGCGAACAACCAGGTGGTGATCAACTATGGCGGACCCACCACCGGCACCACAAGCGCTGAAGAGGTGGCGGCACGAATCAATTTCTATATCCCCGACACCCTCGATCCCAATACTGGTGGGGCCATCCCCTACAGCAACACGGCCTCAGTCAAAGGTACCTGGGGCAACGGCTCAAGCGGCAGCGTCAACCTCGATGTCGCCAGCAGCAACACGGTGACAGCCAAGGCGCTGGCGATTCAGAAATATGCCAGCACCAGCACAGTACTACCAGGCGGGAATGTCTCATTCACGCTTAATTTTCAGATTTCCGATTACTTTGCCTTCGGAAATCTCATTGTCAATGATCTGCTCGGTGATGGCCTCACCTTCACACCGGGCAGTGCCAGGATCAACCTGCAGGAGCAGGGCGCTTCTCTCACCGGTGGCGGTAACGTCGCGTTTGATCAGGCCTATATCAGCTACCTGCCTGATGTTGCAGGAGCCGGCGTCGACGGCAAGGACAGCCTCAGCTTCGATCTCAGCAGCTGGCTGACATCAATCGGCGACGACGGCATTCTCCAGGGCGGACGGGTCAGGAGCAGCACAGCGGGTGCCACCAGGGGCACAATCACATTTGCGGCCAGCGTCGATGACGCCTTCACCGCTCCGAAAGTCGCCGGTCAGAACATCAAAGCGGGCGACAAACTGCGCAACGACGTCACCCTGCAGGGAGATATCCAGAAGCCACTGCTGAGCGGCTTCCTCGACACCAACCGCCTGGTCAGCGACACCAGTTCGGTGGGATTGAGTGTGGTCGATATCGGCTTCAGCAAAACAGCCGTGGCGCGCAACGGTCAGGCCCTGGGCTCCAGTGCGCTGGTTCTCACCCCGGGTGACACGGTCACCTATCGGATTCAGACCAGCTTCCCCACCGGCGATATCCAGGGCTTCAAGCTTGCTGATTACCTGCCCACTCCGGTTTACGACGTCGACAGGGAAGCCAGCGGCGGCAGCAGCAGCACGGCCTTCGAACTCTTCAGCTCGAATGCCACCGTCAGCAACCCCGGCAGCCTTCCCCCCACGGGCTTCTTCAGCTACGGCAGCCTGAACACGGCGCCCTCGCTGGTGGATAACCAGCTCAAAACCGGAGCGGCTGTCAATGATCTGGTCGCGACCATCCCCAACACCAGCGATCCGGGCAATACCCCAAGAATCCTCGATCTCTACTACACGGTCACGGTGACAGGAGCGGCGATCGCCGATCGCCTGCCGATCACCAACATCGCCAACGCCAGCACCGTTGACTCGAACGGCGTCAGCCGGACCACCCAGATTTCAGCGGTGACCGGCGAAGTGCTGGCCCCCAACCTGAAGATCCGCAAGGGCATCGTCGTCACCAGCCGCGACAGCCTCAGCGGCACCCAGAAAGCCACCTACACGCCTGGCCTCAACACCGGCGGTGCCAGCTTCCCTGCCGCGCTTGCTGCGGCACCCTTCGCCGGCACGATCAGCAGCAGCGGCATCAGTGAAGCCGGCGGCAACGGCTCCACCGGTGCCGTCAAGAACGGAGCCCTCGATTCGAACGTCACGGGGCTGGATGCGGGCGACAGTGTGCGCTTCGTGATCGTGATCGAGAACATCGGCACCAGCTACCGCGGTGCATTCAATGTTCAGCTTCGCGATGAGCTGCCGGCCGGACTCACCTTCACCACGGGAAGCCTGCGGATCGTTGATGGCAGTGGCGCTGCGCTGAGCTTCACCCGGCCGGATGGCACGGCCGCCACGGATGCCGACATCTTCACGACGGCTGGCATCCGCCTGAGTGACCCCGGCTCCACACCGGCTGATGCGAACGGAGTCGGCGGAGGTGCCATCGATGGCTACAACGCCGGCAGCGGCCGCAACATCGCCGTTGTCAGCTTCGATGCCAGCGTCGACAACGATCGGCCGGAGAGCGGCAACCTCACGAATGTGGGGGTGCTGGAGGACTACACCAACGTTCCAAGCGGCGGCGCCAGCTACCTGCCCGGCAGCACCAGACTGAGCGACAACGCGACGATCGCCCTGCGCAACGCCGCGGTCAGCAAGTCGATCGTCGCCACCTCCGAGAGCTCCACCAGCGGCAGCAACGTCGCGATCGGCGAGATCGTGCGCTACCGGCTGCAGGTCACGGTCCCCGAGGGGAACCTGGCCAACTTCAAGCTGGTGGATGCGCTCCCCACCGGGTTGTCGTTCCTGAACGACGGCACCGCCTCGGCCCCGATCTTCTCGGCGGGAGTGAGCAGCAGCCTGAGCCCGCTCACGCCGACGATTTCCGGTTCCAACCTCACCTGGGATTTCGGCACCCTCAGCAACAACGACCGCGACAACACGATCGACGACACGATCGCGCTCGAGTTCAACGCCCTGGTCACCAACAGCAGCGGCAACACCAACGGCACCACCCGCAAGAACACCGCCACGGTGAGCTTCACCGGCGGCACCGCCAGCGGCAGCGCCGATGTGAAGATCAGCGAGCCAGCCATCACGATCAGCAAGGCGGTCAGCCCCAGCAGCAATGTGCAGGCTGGCGACACGCTCACTTACACGGTGACGGTGAGCAACGCGGCGAACCGCGCCGATGCCTTCGATCTCGTGCTCAATGATGCCCTGGGCAACCTGGGCAGCAACTTCGATCTAACGAGCGTCACCCTGCCAGCCAGCCTGCCGGCAGGCACAGGCTCGATCAACAACACCTCCGTCACGAGCGCCGCCAGCGCCGCGGCGGGCGATCGGATCCAGCTCAGCATCGACCGGCTGAACAGCGGCCAGAGCTTCAGCTTCACCTACACGGGCGTGGTGCTGACCGCCATTCAACCCGGCACCACCCTCACCAACACCGCCAACGTCACCTACACCGGTTTGCCGGGCACCGGCACGCCCAATGGGACCGGCGGCAACACCACCGGCAGCACCACCCCTGGGGGCTCCGGTGCTGCCAACGGAGAGCGTGACGGCAGTGGCGGCAGCCTCAACAACTACGCCAAGAGCGCCAACCAATCGGTGGTGAGCCAGGCCCTTGGTGCCATCAAGAGCACCCGGCTCACCTCCGAGGCCCACACCAGCGGCAACGACGTGGTGATCGGCGAGATCGTGCGCTTTCGGCTCAAGACGGACCTCCCCCAGGGAACCGTCGGCAAAGCGACCATCCGCGACGCCCTGCCTTCAGGACTGACGTTCCTGAATGACAACACGGCAACGCTGGCCTTCGTCGCCGTCAATGCCGCCGATCTGAGCTGGAACCTTGGGCCGATCGATCCGTACTACCTGCCGAGCATCGGCAACAACAACACGGTGATCCCCACTGCCAGCTACGCACCGACGATCGCGGGGCAGACGCTGAGCTGGAATCTGGGAGCGATCGTGAACAGCAACGCCGATCCGACGCAGATCGAGTCGGTAGTGATCGAGTTCAACGCCCTGGTGGCAAACGTGGCCGGCAACCAGGCCGGCAGAACCATCACCAACAGCTTCATCGCCAGCGCCGGCCTCGACGGCGCTTTGGTGGAGAGCACCTCCAGCGCACCGCCCCTGTCGGTGCGGGAACCGCTGCTGCAGACCGACAAGACGGCGGTGATCCAGAAGACGGGAGCCAGCGGAAACGCCAACGCCACCCCCGGCGACACCCTCGTCTACACGGTCACGATCCGCAATACGGGTACGGCGAAGGCCTTCAACCTCGTCATCGACGACAACCTCGATGCCCTGGGCATCAACTTCGATCTCAGCGGCGCGCCTTCGGTCGTGCAGAGCCAGCCGGCGGCGCCAGCTGTGATCGACAACTCGATCTTCAACGGCAGCAACGGCCTGAGTGACCGCATCCAGCTGCTGGTGACGGAGCTGGACATCAATCAATCGGTCACCATCACCTATCAGGGGGTTCTGGCGGCAACACTGCCGCCAGGCACAGCCCTCACCAACAGCGCCAGCGTCAGCTACACCAGCCTGCCAGGCACAGGTACAGCCAACGGCAGCGGTGGCAACAGCACCGGCAGCACAACCCCGGGAGCATCTGGAGCGACCAACGGCGAGCGCAACGGCAGCGATGGCCCCGGTGGGCTGAACGACTACCTCAGCAGCAAGACCCTGATCCTGATCGCCAACCGCCCACCGGTGGCGGTGAACGACACTGGCTCCGCGGTCGAAGCCGGCGGTCGCTTCAACAGCGTTGCCGGCTCCAACGCCAGCGGCAACCTGCTGGCCAACGACACCGACCCCGATCCCGCCGATAACCCGCTGACCCTCAAGGGAACGGTGACCGGCATTCGAACGGGAGCCACCGAGGGAGCTGGAACGTCAGGGTCCATTGGATCGCCGCTGCTGGGTAGCTATGGGCAGCTGATCGTCAATGCTGACGGCAGCTTCACCTACAGCATCGACAACAACGACCCGATTGTTGATTCCCTCGATCCAGGCGCCACGCTGACGGAAGTCTTCAACTACACCGTCTCCGATGGGGCGTTGAGTGATATCGGCCTGCTCACCATCACGATCCAGGGCGTCAATGACGCCCCCGTGGCCACCGACGACATTGGCGTGGCCATTGAAGCGGGGGGCAGCCTCAATGGCACCCCCGGCGCGGATGCCAGGGGCAATGTGATCAGCAACGATCGCGACGTTGACAACGCCGATGGCAACAATCAGGTGGCCCCTCCCCAGGGCAAGGTGGTGTCGTTCCGCACCGGAGGCAAGGAGGGTTCCGGAACATCGGGCAGCCTGGGTGTGGCACTCAAGGGGTTGTATGGCTCGCTGACACTCAATGCCGATGGCAGCTACCGCTATGTGCTGGACAACAGCAATCCCACGGTGGATGCACTCAACCCCGGTGACACCCTCACCGAGGCATTCAATTACACCCTGCAGGATCACCCAGCCGGCCTCAGCGATACCGCCGTTCTCACCCTGACGATCCGCGGCAGCAACGATGCCCCGGTGGCCAGCAACGATGTGGGCTCGGCGATTGAGGCGGGCGGCATCCTCAACGGCACACCTGGAGCCAATGCCAGCGGCAACGTGCTGGCCAACGACACCGATGTCGACTCCAACGACACACCGTCATTGAACGGCACAGTCGTCTCATTCCGCACCGGATCAAACAAGGGCTCTGGAACAGCAGGCGCCATTGGTGTGCCATTGCGGGGCCTCTACGGATCGATCACGTTTCAGGCCAATGGCACCTACGTCTACGTCGTCGACAATGCAGATCCGACGGTTGATGCACTCGATCCAGGCGCCTTCCTGAGCGAATCGTTCAACTACACCGTCTCCGACGGTGCCCTCACCGATATCGGTGTGCTGACGATCACAATCACCGGAGCCAATGATACGCCTGAGGCCGCTGATGACATCGGCAATGCCATTGAGGCCGGAGGTATCCGCAATGGCACCCCAGGCAGCAATGCCGTGGGCAACGTGATCAGCAACGACCGCGATGTGGACGCGGCAGATGGCAACAATCTCACAGGGCCGCCGCAGGGGACGATCACGGCCGTGCGCACTGGCGACAGGGAAGGAAGCGGCACGAGCGGTGTGGTGGGGACAGCACTGCAGGGTCTCTATGGCGCGCTGACGCTCAAGGCAGACGGTTCTTATGTGTATGTGGTTGACAACAGCCTCCTCGATGTGGATTCGCTCGACGCCGGATCCGCACTGCGCGACTCGTTCAACTACAGCCTGCTCGACCATCCCGGTGGTCTGATCGATACAGCGGTGCTGACCATCATCATCACCGGCGCCAATGATGCACCCGTTGCCGTCAATGACACCGGCACCGCACTGGAAGCCGGCGGAACACTCAACGGCACCGCAGGCTCCAATGCCAGCGGTAATGTGCTGCTCAACGACACCGACGTGGATGCTGGCGACACGCCGGCCCTGAATGGCTCTGTAAGCGCCATCCGCACCGGTGCCAGCGAGGGGGCGGGAACGGCCGGTTCGATCGGGTCTGGACTGGCGGGCATGTATGGCACGCTCACGATCAACGCCAACGGCACCTACATCTACGTTATTGACAACAACAACCCGGTTGTTGATGCACTCGATCCCGGTGCCAGCCTGACCGAGAGCTTCAACTACACCGTGCGTGATCGCCCCGGCGGCCTCAGCGACATCGGCGTTCTCACCATCACCATCACCGGGGCCAACGACGCCCCGATCGCAAACAACGACGTCGGCACAGCCCTTGAATCCGGCGGCACGTTCAACGGCACGGCCGGCAGCGATGCCAGCGGCAATGTGATCAGCAACGATCGTGATGTGGATACGGCAGATGGGGCAAATCTGGTTGCCCCACCCCTGGCATCGGTGCTGTCGATCCGCAGTGGCGACAAGGAAGGTCTTGGCAACGCCGGCAGCCTGGGAGCAGCCCTGGCTGGCGCCTACGGAAGCCTGACCCTCAATGCCGACGGAACGTACATCTATGTGGTGGACAATGCCAACGCCACGGTGGATGCGCTCAACCCCGGCGATGTGCTGACGGAGACGTTCAATTACACCGTTCAGGACCATCCCGGCGGCCTCAGCGACACCGCCGTTCTGACCATCAACATCAACGGGGCCAATGATGCGCCGGTGGCCAGCGACGATGCCGGCACCGCCATCGAGGCTGGCGGCATCAGCAACAGCCTCGGTGGAGCCGATGCCACCGGCAATGTGCTGCTCAACGACACCGACGTGGACTCGAACGACACTCCTGCCATCAATGGCACGATCGTCGGCATCCGCCGTGGAGCGACAGAGGGAGCAGGCACGGCCGGAACCCCGGATGGCAGTGGCGGGTTCGTGCTGGTGGGGAGCTTCGGCACCCTCACGATCGCCGCCAACGGCACCTACAGCTATGTGGTGGACAACGCCAACGCCACGGTCGACGCGCTCAACCCCGGCGATGTGCTGACGGAGTCATTCAACTACTCGGTGCTCGATCATCCAGGCGGACTGACGGACATTGCGATTCTGACCATCACGATCGAAGGCGCTCAGGATGGCAATGCCACCGCCAACACCCTCATCGCCGGTGAAGCGGGTGGCGTGAACAACGGCTCCGGTGGTTTTCCCGGCCGCGGTGATCTGCTCGACAATCCCACGCTCCCACCTGGGACCGTGGTGAGCGCCATCCGGCTAGGCAACACTCCGGGTTCAGGCGCGGCAGGGAGTGTCGATGCAGCCGGAAACCTGGTGCTCACGGGTCTCTACGGCACCCTGACCGTCAAGCCCAATGGCGACTCCATCTACCGGATCAACAACAGCAATCCTGTGGTTGATGCGCTCGATCCGGGCGACACGCTCAGCGAATTCTTCAATTACGACGTCAGCGACGGCAATGGTACGAGCACCGCTGTGCTCACAGTCAACATTCAGGGCAGCAACGACACTCCTGTTGCCGCCAACGACAGCGGCACAGCTGTTGAGGCCGGCGGAACGTTGAACGGCACGGCAGGCAGCAATGCCAGCGGCAATGTGATCAGCAACGATCGCGATGTTGACGGCAACGACGGTGCCAACAGCGTGGCACCACCGCTGGCCACGATCACGGCCATCCGCCGAGGCGCCAAGGAAGGCGCGGGTCTCGCCGGTACGGCGATCCCAGGAGGAGGCTTCCAGCTTGTCGGCTTCTACGGAACCCTCACCATCGCCGCGAATGGAAGCTACAGCTATGTGGTGAATAACAGCAACCGCATCGTCGATGAACTGGATGCCGGTGATTTCATCATCGAGTCGTTCAACTACACCGTTCTCGATCACCCAAGCGGCCTGACTGACACCGCTGTTCTCAACATCCGCATCAACGGTGCCAACGATGCCCCCGTCGCCAGCGACGACAGCGGCAGCGCCCTGGAAGCGGGTGGGATGGCTAATGGCACCGCCGGCAGCAATGCCACCGGCAACGTGCTCAGCAACGACACCGATGTCGATCGCGATGACACACCTGCGCTCAACGGAGCGGTGACTTCGATTCGCATCGGTGCCACGGAGGGTTCCGGCACGGCCGGGACTGCCGATGGAAGCGGTGGATTCGTGCTGACAGGCAGCTATGGAGTCCTCACCATCCGTGCCAACGGCAGCTACACGTATGTGGTCAACAACAGCAATCCGACTGTTGATGCGCTCAGCCCGGGCCAGAGCCTCAGCGACGAGTTCAACTACACGGTGAGTGACCGCGGTGGCCTCACCGACATCGCACGGCTGACGATCAGGATCGACGGGGCCAATGATGCCCCGATCGCCGCCAACGACACCGGTACGGCAGTGGAGGCGGGTGGCACCTTGAACAGCGCGGCCGGCAGCAATGCCAGCGGCAATGTGATCAGCAACGATCGCGATGTCGACAATAACGATGGCGCCAATCTGAGTGCCCCTCCCCTCGCCACGATCACAGCCATCCGCCGGGGTGCAAAGGAAGGTGTGGGCCTCGCCGGTACTGCCATCGCTGGAGGTGGCTTCGAGCTAGTCGGCTTCTACGGCACCCTGACGATCAGGGCCGATGGTTCCTACACCTATGTGGTGAATAACAGCAACCGCTTCGTCGAAGCGTTGGATGCCGGCGACTTCATCATCGAATCGTTCAACTACACCGTTCTCGATCACCCCAGCGGCCTGACTGATACCGCCGTTCTCAACATCCGCATCAACGGTGTCAACGACGCCCCCGTCGCCAGCGACGACAGCGGTGCGGCCTTGGAAGCCGGTGGGGTAGCCAATGGCACCGCCGGCAGCAATGCCACCGGCAACGTGCTCAGCAACGACACCGACGTGGATCGCGACGACACGCCGCCGTTGAATGGAACCGTCACGGCGATCCGCACCGGTGCCAGCGAAGGAGCGGGCACGGCGGGGACGCCTGACGGTGCCGGAGCTTTTGTGGTCCGTGGTGCCTACGGCACCCTCACCATCAACGGCAACGGCTCCTACACCTACGTCGTCGACAACAGCAATCCAAGCGTGGACGCCCTCAGCCCGGGCCAGACACTCCTGGAGAGCTTCAACTACAGCGTGCGCGACACCGGCGGCCTCACCGACACGGCCGTCCTCACCATCACGATCAACGGGGCGAATGATGCTCCGACCGCAAGCAACGACACCGGCGCAGCCATTGAGGCAGGCGGCACCCGCAACGGCAGCCCCGGTGCCAACGCCAGTGGCAACGTGCTCAGCAACGACACGGATGTCGACAACAACGACACGCCATTGCCTGGCAAGGGCACGGTCACGGCCATCCGCTCCGGTTCTAGGGAGGGTTCAGGCACACCCGGCACCCCGGATGGCAACGGTGGCTTCCTGCTGGCTGGCACCTACGGCACGCTCAGCATCCGTGCTGACGGGGCCTACACCTACACGCTCAACAACGCCAATCCCGAGGTGGATGGTTTGGACGCGGGCGACCGACTGATCGAGTCGTTCAATTACACCGTGCGTGACACCGGCGGCCTCACCGACACGGCCGTGCTGACCATCACGATCACCGGAGCCAACGATGCCCCCGTCGCCAGCGACGACAGTGGCACAGCAACGGAAGCCGGTGGGGTGCGCAACGGCACTGGTGGTGCCGACGCCACCGGCGATGTTCTGGACAACGACAGCGATGTCGATCGCTCTGACACACCGGCGATCAACGGCACGATCACCGCGATCCGCCTGGGTGGCGTGGAGGGCTCAGGAAACGCCGGCACGGTGGGCGCGGCCCTGCAGGGGCTCTATGGCTCGCTCACAATCCAAACCGATGGCAGTTACCGCTATGTGATTGACAATGCCAACCCAACGGTCGAAGCCCTGAATCCGGGCGATCGCCTGAGCGAAAGCTTCAACTACACCGTGCGCGACACGGGCGGCCTCACCGACACGGCCGTGCTGACCATCACGATCCTGGGCAGCAATGATGCCCCCGTGGCCAGCGATGACATCGGAATCGCCAAGGAAGCCGGAGGGATCAACAACAGCAGTGGCGGCGCCAACGCCAGCGGCAACGTGCTCAGCAACGACACCGACGTCGACAGCAACGACACACCACTGCCCAGCAAGGGAACGGTCACGGCCATCCGCACCGGCGCGGTTGAAGGGACGGGAACGGCCGGCAGCGTTGCTACCGCTCTTCAGGGGCAATACGGCAGTCTGCTGATCAATGCCAACGGCAGCTTCACCTACGTGGTGAACAACAACGACCTGACGGTGGAACGACTGAACCAAGGCGACAGTCTCACCGAATTTTTCAACTACACCGTGCAGGACCACAGCGGTGGACTCACGGACATCGCCGTGCTCGCCATCACGGTTGAGGGAACCAACGACAACCCCAAAGCCAGTGATGACTACATCGGCCGGTTGACCTCCGGCCAGAGCGGCACCATCCGTGTGATTGCCAACGACGCCGACATCGATTCCAGGCTGGTGCCGAGCACGATCAAGATCGAAGGAACGGCGAATCCAGGCGAACCACTTGTTGTTCCCGGCCAGGGCACCTGGAGTGTGGACCCTGACAATGGCGACATCACCTTCACACCAGAGCCGGGTTTCACAACAAGCCCAACCCCGATCAAGTACACCATCCAGGACGAACAGGGCGCCACCAGCAATCCAGCCACGGTTTACATCAACTACGACAGCCCATCAGTTGGGCCCGAGCCGCCGATTCCCGTCACCGAAGCGAGGCCCGTCAACCTGTTCCTGCTGCTCGACAACTCCACCTCCATGCAGGGGCTTGACCCTTCAGGCGTGACCCGTCTTGAGGCCCAGAACCGCCTGGCCTTCTATTACGGCCTCAAGCCTGTCTTCAACAACGCTGGCTACATCTTCAAGAAGGGTGATCAACTCGGCTTCAATGGCGATGTCCAACTCACCAACAGCCAGAGCCTCGCCACCGAAATCCTCAACTGGGAGCTGATTGACAATCCCTCCGATACTAAAACGGCCCAACAGGTCACCATTCACACGATCGACTTCAGCTACCTGGTCACCCACACCAAAACGGTGATCAACAACACCAGCACCGGCGAGGGTGTCACTCTGGCCAGCGATGTACTGGCAACGACCACACCCGACCAGCAGTACGGCAGCAGCACCAGCGCCGACTGGATCGCGCGTGGCCTGCCTGCACCCAGCACCCTGGATGCCTATACAGCCCCGGGCACTCCCGGCAACCGCTACAGCGGCACTGAAATGCTGGGGGCGCTCACGGCGCTCAAAGACTTGCTGAACGACGAACTCTCCTCGGTGACCACCGACACCCTCACCTACGTGGGGTTGCTCACCGACGGGCGTCCGGAGCGGCGTCCCTGGTGGGACAACCGGCCCGAATTCGGCCAGGGCTGGAGCGGGGTCAACGTGGCCCTGCCCACCGATGCCAATCTGGGCGGTGATCCGATCACCTCTTCAGGGCTGCGCTATCTGAGCAACGGCACGCCGATCAAAGTGCCCACGGCCAATGGTGTGGACATCTGGGGCCAGAACCAACGGGAGCTGAATGCAGCCCTCGATCGCACCGCAGCGGCAAGCGGCAGTCCAGACAGCGTCAAGGTTCTCAGCGTGGGCCTGGGAGATGGCGGCATCTCCAACTGGAGTGCGATCTACTCCGACCTGTTCAACAACCAGACCTTCAACAACCAGGTCGGGGGCTGGGGTTATCAGGTGATCACGCCGAACATCCAGCTGCAGAACTGAACCCAGCCCTTGAGCGGCTGGGGAGAGCCTCAACAGCTCTCACTTGGGCTCCAGAGCGGCACCAATCGTTGCGCCCTGGGCGGCCCAAGCTCAACCCGGTGATTTCACCGGCGCAGCCGACTCCAGCACCGCCTCCGGCGGGATCCACATCGCATCGCCGTAGGAGAAGAAGCGATAGCCCTCAGCCTTGGCCTGCTGGTAGAGATCGAGCAGGCGGCGGCGGCCGATCAGCGCACTCACCAGCAGCAGCAGCGAACTCTTCGGCAGGTGGAAGTTGGTGAGCAACCCCTGCACCACCGCGAAGCGATAGCCCGGCTGGATCACCAGGTTCACCGGGCCGCAGTGGGGCTGCAGCTCGCCGCCGTGAAGCTGGGCCACCGCCTCCAGGCTGCGCACACTGGTGGTGCCGATGGCGATCACACGGCCACCACGCGCGCGGCAGGTAGCCACCGCCGCCACCAGCGCAGGCGACACCTCCACCCACTCGCTGTGCAGCTCCAGATGGCGTAGGTCCTCCGTTTCCACCGGCCGAAAGGTGCCGAGGCCCACGTGCAGCGTCACCTCGGCCAGCTCCACGCCGCGCGCTCGGATCGCGCTCAGCAGCGCATCGCTGAGATGCAGGCCCGCCGTTGGTGCCGCAACGGCTCCCGGGCGGGAAGCATAGCGGGTCTGATAGCGGCTGTCGTCGTCGTCGCTGTGCTGATGGATGTAGGGCGGCAGTGGCATCGAGCCGTAGCGAGCCAGCAGCGCCTCGATCGCCTCGGGGCTGGTGCAGTCCGCCGGGAAGCGAACCACGCGTCCGCCGCTGGCCGGATCGATCGCCACGATCTCCAGGCCGATCGGCGGCTGATCCGGATGCTCCAGCTGCAGCACCTCGCCCGGCTGCAGACGCTTGGCGGGCCGCGCCAGGCAGAGCCAGTCGCTGGCGGCGACAGGCTCAAGCACGAGCAACTCCACAGCACCCCCACTGGGGCGCCGCGCCTGCAGACGCGCCTTGAGCACGCGCGTGTTGTTCACCACCACCAGATCGCCAGGCCTGAGCTCCTGCTGCAGATCCCACACCGTCAGGTGGCGGCAGGGGAAGGAGCTCGAGAGCTCCGGCGCAGGCGCCACTGCCAGCAGCCGTGCGGCATGGCGCGGCTCCACGGGGCGTTGGGCGATGAACGTCTCCGGCAGATCGAAGACGTAGCTCGACAGGCGCTGATCGAGCGGATCAGTCGACATGGGCAGGCCTACCTCGGACCGATGCGTTGGGCGCGGCCGAAGTGTGGATCAGATCGCCAGGCTTTCGGGGTTGGTTTCGATCAGCTGGGCCAGATCCTTGAGGAAGGCGGCGGCGTGGGCGCCGTAGATCACGCGGTGATCGCAGGTGAGGTTCACCTGCATCTGGTTGGCCACGCGGATCGAGCCGTCCTTGCCGGCCACCACGGTGGGGCGGGAGGCGCCCACCGCTAGGATCGCGCCGGTGCCGGGGGGCAGGATCGCATCGAAGCGATCCACACCGAACATGCCGAGGTTGGAGAGGGTGAAGGTGCCGGTGCTGTACTCATCCGGCTGCAGCTGCTTGCTGCGGGCACGGTTCACCAGATCGGCCCAGTTGCGCGCCAGGGAATAGATATCCGTCTTGTCCGCGTTGGCCAGCACCGGCGTGATCAGACCGCCGTCCTCCATCGCCACGGCCACGGCCACGTTCACCGCCGCGGGGAAGGCCATGGCGCTGCCATCGGCACTGGTGGCGGCATTCACCTGGGGATGGCGGGCCAGCACCACACCCACGGCCTTGGCCAGCAGGGCGGTCATGGTGACGCCCTTGCCCTTCACCTGCTTGTAGAAGGCATCCAGCTTTGTGGTGGTGATCGTGTAACCCACCCGGAAGCTGGGCACCTGCAGGCTGGCCAGCATGTTGCGGTTGACCGCGTTCTGCAGCGTGTTGAAGCTCACGCTCTCGCCGGGACGCCCAAAGGCCTCACCGGCCGGAGCAGCGGCGCCGTTGCCACCGGGGGCCGCCACGGCAGCGGGGCCAGAGCCTTCCGCCACCCGGGGCACCGCCACGGTGAGGCCCAGGGCCCGCTCCACATCCTCAGCCTGAATGCGGCCGTGGGGTCCACTGCCCCGCAGGCTGTCGAGGGCAACGCCGTGCTGGCTGGCCAGCTTGCGGGCGCGGGGGGACGCCACCACGCGGCCGGAGGCCACCGGCGCAGGCGCGGCCACAGCAGGCACGGGCGCAGGCACCACCACTGGTGCAGGGGCTGCCGCGGGCGCAGGCGCTGCCGGGGCCGGGGCCGGAGCAGCAGATGTTGGAGCCGCGGCGGCCGGAGCGGCCGGCGCCGTGGCCTGGGCGGCGGCGATCTCGGCCTCGGTCTCCACGATCAGGCCGATCGTTTCACCCACGGGGGCCGTGCCACCGGCGGGCATCAGCACCGCCGCCAGAAAACCCTCGTTGAACGACTCCACGTCCATGTCGGCCTTGTCCGACTCAACCACCAGCACCGACTCCCCGCGGGCGACCTTGTCGCCCGGCTTTTTGAGCCACTCCACGATCTTTCCCTCCGTCATGGTGGAGGAGAGGGCCGGCATGAAGATTTCGTGGGTGGCCAATGGAGGTCTGCCGCGCTTTTGGGGCGGATTTTACGTGGGGCGCCGCTCCCTCTCGCGACCAGCGCCAGCCACCACAGCCTCAGAGGTTGCCCTCGATCGCCTCGATCACGCCATCGCGCACCACCACGGCCAGCTGCAGCTTCTCCACCAGGTTGTCGCCCACGCGCACCTCGGTGAAGCTCTCCAGCTGGCCCTGCTCCACGATCTGCTCCATCTCCAGCTCCCGCACCTGGCGCTGCTGCTCCAGCAGCTGGCGCTTCTGCTCCTCCAGCTCGGCCCGCTTGGCGGCCACCTGCTCCTGCACCGAAACCACTTGGTCCTGCACCCGGGGGTCGAGGGGGTTGGCGCTCTGGCTGCGGATCGCATCCACCAGCTGCTGACCCTCCTGCTCCAGCTGGGCCAGCTGGGCATCGGAGTTGGCAATGGCACCGCTCAGTTCACGCTCGGCGTCCTCCTTCCAGCGGGGGGTGACCACAGCTCGCACGGTGATCGAGCGCTTGATCGTGAGGCTGTCGGCCATGGGGAAGGGGAAATCCGACGGCAAGCTGACAGGGGAGCTGAGCCGCAGCAATGCAGCGGCAGGGCGGGTTCCCGGCCGGATCCAGGCGGCAGGGGCCGTGCAGCCCCTGGCGCGGGGGCTGCTCAGCGGCCGTAAATCGCCGCGATGGCGGCGGCATCGCGGGCGGCGATCCGGTCGCGCTTCTGCTTGAGGGTCTGGGTGAGCAGGCCGTTCTCGATCGAGAACG
>RGNC01000151.1 GCA_010029175.1 Synechococcaceae bacterium WB8_1B_136
CCCACGTGCAGCTCGTAGATCACCGTGCGCTGCCAGCTGTGGCGCGGCCGTGGCGCGGCGGCGAAATCAAAGCGATCCCGCTCGGTGACCACCCCTTTCAGGCAACTGGCCGTGTTCGGCATGGCGCCGATGGCATCGCCCCGCCGGTAGACGTTCCAGCCGCTGATGGCGCGGGCGCAGGGATCCAGCAGCAGTTTGGAGGGGTTGAAGCCGTGGCGGCCCGGCAGCAGGGGGCCGAAGACCCGGTAGGCATAGCAGCAGCCAATGCCGATCCCCTCCACCTCCACGTGCCAGAGGTCGCCGGAGCGGTGGTGGCCATCCAGCTCCACCACCTGCTGCGGTTCCGGGGCATCGCCGCTGGCGAACAGCAGCAGCTCCACGCGCGTGGCCAGGGGGGCCGCCAGGGAGAAATTCACCCCCGTGGCCGTGGCGCTGGCCCCCAGGGGCCAGGGTTGTCCAAGGCGGATCGATCCCACCGGAGCCTGCAGGCTGCTGCCACAAGCTAGGTACAGGCCACCGGTTTGATCCACTCCATGTCTCTGATCAGCGCAGTGCCCGCCGAATCAGGCCGAGTGCCCCAGCCGGTGCTGGCGGGTCTCTGGCTGTTCGCCCCCAGTCGTGACAGCCAGGGGGGCAGTGCCTGGTGGCTGGAGTGGCCCCAGCCCGTGGGGGGGCTGCTGATCGATTGTCCGGGCTACACCGAGGCCAACCTCGCCTTCCTGCGCGAGCGCGGTGCCGGACGGATCGTGCTCACCAGCCGCGAGGGGCACGGCCGCGTGCGCCGCTTCCAGGAGGCCCTGGGCTGGCCGGTGCTGGTGCAGGAGCAGGAGGCCTACCTGCTGCCCGGGGTGCAGCGGCTGGAGGCGTTTGGCCGGGAGCACAGCATCGCCGACGACCTGCGGCTGCTCTGGACCCCCGGCCCCACCCCGGGCTCCTGCGTGCTCCTGGCCGGCGAGGGGCTGTTCTGCGGGCGGCTGCTGAGCCCCACCGCGCCGGGCCAGGCGGCACCGCTGCGCACCAGCCGCAGCTTCCACTGGGGTCGCTGGTTGCGCAGCCTCGAGGCCCTGCGTGGCTGGTTGCCGGAGGGCTCTCCCCGCTGGATCGCCACCGGGGCGGCCCTGGGAGCCCTCGGCGGCGAGAAGCTGATCACGCCGGCTCGCCCCCTGCTGGACCGTCTGGATCTGGAGGCCCTGGCGCTGCAGCAGGCCCGCTGAGGCCCGGAATTGTGCGGTTTCGGCAAGAAAAGTGGCAAAACCCTGCCGCTCAGACGGCTGTTCAGGTTGCCCCGCCTGCCGGGTCCCCATACCATTGGCGCGCTGAATCCAGTGGCGGTTGGTGTTCCCGATCCGCCCGGCTGCTGCTGAACCCAGAGGCATTTCCACTCCGATGAACAAAGCTGACCTCGTCAACCTCGTGGCTGCGCGCACCGAGCTGACCAAGACCGATGTCTCCCAGGTCATCGACGCCGCCATCGAAACCATCATCGATTCGGTGGTCGAAGGCAAGAAGGTGTCGATCCTGGGCTTCGGCTCCTTCGAACCCCGCGACCGCTCCGCTCGCCAGGGCCTGAACCCCAAGACCGGCGAGAAGATCAAGATCGACGCCAAGCGCGTGCCGGCCTTCACCGCCGGCAAGCTGTTCAAGGACCGCGTTCAGGGCTGAGCCCCCAGCGGCCCTGTCCGCTCTCGGTAGCTTGGTGATCCAGCCCCCCGGGCGGCCAGAGGCCGCCCTTTTTCATGCCGTGAGCCCGCCTGTTCTGTCCGAGGGTCTGCGCCAGCAGTTGGCGCTGGGGGAGCAGCGGCGGCGCCAGGGCCCCCGCGGGCGCTATGCCCCCTCGCCCACCGGGCCTCTGCACCTGGGGAACCTGCGCACGGCCCTGCTCTCCTGGCTGGTGACCCGGCTGCAGGGCGGCGAATGGTTGCTGCGCATCGATGATCTCGACACGCCCCGCAACCGGCCCGGAGCGGAAGAGCGGATCCTGGCGGACCTGGCCTGGCTGGGGTTGGCCTGGGATGGCCCCCTGATCCGCCAGAGCGAGCGCCGTGGGCTCTACGCCGGTGTGCTCTCCAGCCTCCGCCGCGCCGGGGATCTCTATCCCTGTCGCTGCAGCCGCAGGCTGCTGGCGGACATCTCCGCTCCCCATGGGGCCGCCCCGGTGTATCCGGGCTTCTGCCGGGGTCTGGCGCCCCGCTGGGGCCCTGAGCAGGGGCGGCTGCCCAGCTGGCGGCTGGCCCTGGAGCCGGGAACGCTGGGCTGGACGGAGCGGCTGGCCCGGCCTGGTGTGCTCGATGCCAGCCGTGAGGTGGGCGATGTGGTGCTGCGCCGGGCCGATGGCTTCCTCGCCTATCACCTGGCCACGGCGGTGGATGAGCTGACGCTGGGCATCACCGATGTGGTGCGAGGGCTGGATCTCTGGGCGGCCACGGGCCCGCAGATGGCCGTGATGCGGCGGCTGGGGGGCACGGCGCCGCAGTTCTGGCACGTGCCGCTCTGGCGCGATGGAACGGGTCAGCGTCTCTCCAAACGTGAGGGCAGTGGCGGGCTTGCGCCCCTGCGCCAGGCCGGCAGGACGCCCGCCGAGGTGGTGGGCCTGCTGGCCGCCAGTGTGGAGCTGGTGCCAGAGGGCAGCTGCCTCAGCGCCCTGGAGCTGTTGCAGGAGACAGATCTCGACTCCCTGCGAGGTCAGCTCGCGCGCTTGGCCCAGCAACGGTCCGATGCCGCTGAGATTTAAGGAACCTTTCGGGATCAGGTCAGCGAAATCTGGTCACACTGACTGCATCGCTGGGGGAAGCCCGATGGATCGATGCAAGGGCGAAGGCAGACAATCGTGTACGCAATGCGGGGGCAGTGGCGTGCTGCGCACCAATGCCACCGCCTACCGCACCTGTCTGATCTGCGTGGGCCAGGGGGTGCTGCCCCGCTTTGAGCCATCCGATGTGCTGCCGGCCTTGAACGGCTGGCGTAAGCGCCAGCGCCGGGGGCAGAAGGCTGGATTCCGGGGCGATCTCAGCGCTTGGACTTCTGGCGCCAGATGAAGAAGCCTGCGGTGGCCACCACCACCAGCAGCGGGGCGGCGGTCAGCAGCAGCAGCGCAACGGCGGTCCAGTCGGTATACATCGCTTAGGCAGTCACCGCTGCCCATCATCTCAGGTGAGCCCATGCCCCCCCTCCAGTCCGGCAGAGCACAGCGCAGGGGAACGGTGAAGGGCACAGCGGGGCTGCTGGGCGCCCTGCTGCTGGTGCTGCTGTTTGCAGCGGAAGGGGCGCAGGCCGGCGTGATGTTCGACAACTGCCAACCCACCCCGGATGGTGGGGTCAGCTGCGACACCAGGCCCACCGGCAACACCCTCGACGACGATGAGGCAGCCCGCTACGGCCTGTTCGATGAGGCCAGCCCCGGCTGGTCGGAATTCGATCCCTACGAGGGCTACGACGACATGTTCGGCGGCAACTGGACCTGACGCTTCAGCAGATGCGCGGCAGCTGCTCGCCCTGGCCGATGTCGAGCGGCCTGAGCACCCCCAGCTGGCTGCGCAGGCGCACGGGATGGGGCTCGCCCCTGCTCGCCCATCCGGTGACGCTGCCGATCCGGCAGGCCCCGGGCTGGAAGCGCCGCAACACCGCCAGGGCTGTCTCCACCTGAGGCTCCGGCAGCAGCACCGCCATGCGGCCCTCATTGGCCATGGCCAGCGGATCGAGGCCCAGCAGCTGACAGGCCCCCGCCACGGCGGGGTCGAGTGGAACCGCGCCCTCCTCCAGCTGGATCTGGCAACCGGCACCGCGGGCGATTTCATCGATGGCGCTGGCCAGGCCGCCGCGGGTGAGATCCCGCAGGCAGTGGACCGATAGCCCCGCCTCCAGCAGCGCCTGCACCGGCTCCAGCAGGGGTGCCAGGTCGCTGCGGAGCGGCGTGCGGAAGCCCAGCTCCTCCCGCGCCGCCAGGATTGCCACGCCATGGCGGCCCAGGTCGCCGCTCACCAGCACCGCATCCCCCGGCCGCACCGCCGAGGGATGGATGGTGAGCCCATGCTCCACCTGGCCGATGGCGCTGGTGTTGATGAACAGGCCATCGCCCTTGCCCCGCTCCACCACCTTGGTGTCACCCGTCACCACCGCCACGCCGCAGGTGGCCGCGGCGGTGCGGATCGAGTCCACCACCGCGGCCAGGGTGGCCAGCGGCAGCCCCTCCTCCAGGATCAGCGCCAGGCTCAGGGCCACGGGGGTGGCACCGGCCATGGCCAGGTCGTTCACGCTGCCGATCACCGCCAGCCGGCCGATGTCGCCACCGGGAAAGATCAGGGGCCGCACCACGTAGGAGTCGGTGGTGAACGCTGGTCGCCCCCGCAGGGGCGGCAGCAGGGCGGCATCGTGGAGCACGCCATCGGCAGGCCCGAAGGCCGGCAGCAGCAGCTCCCGCAGCAGCTGCTGGCTCAGTCGACCGCCACCGCCGTGGCCCAGCTGGATCGTGGCGCCGTCCGGGGGCTGCATGGTTCAGGCGGGGGCGCGAAAGCGGTGGTAGGCGGCGCAGGCCCCCTCGCTCGACACCATCGGCGCCCCCAGGGGGGTTTCTGGGGTGCAGGCCCCACCGAAGCTGGGACAGTCGGGTGGCTTCAGCAGGCCCTGCAGCACCTGGCCACTGAGGCAGAGATGGGGGGCGCCCGCCGCTGGGGCAGCTTTGCTGGCTGGGCCGGTGCAGGCTGGCGCGGGCTCGGCACCATTCCCCGGGGCGGCCTGCGGCTGCGCCCCCCGTACGACAGCCTGGCGG
>RGNC01000152.1 GCA_010029175.1 Synechococcaceae bacterium WB8_1B_136
CGCGATCGATCTGCGCCAGCTGGTGCGCGACATCCCCGACTTCCCCAAGCCCGGCATCCTGTTTCGCGACATCACACCACTGATGCGCCAGGCGGCGGCCTGGCAGGAAGTGATGCGGCAGCTTGGGGAGGTGTGTGATCGGCTGCAGCCCGACCTGATCGTGGGCATCGAGTCGCGCGGCTTCATCGTGGGCACCGCCCTGGCCACCGCGCAGCAGATCGGCTTCAGCCCCGTGCGCAAGCCCGGCAAGCTGCCCGGCGAGGTGATCGGCGTGAACTACAGCCTGGAATACGGCAGCGATCGGCTCGAGATCATCCCCGATGGCTTCGAGCACAACCCGCGGGTGCTGATCGTGGACGACCTGCTGGCCACCGGCGGCACCGCCGGTGCCTGTGCTGAGCTGGTGAGCCGCGTGGGCGGTGAGCTGTGTGGCTTCGCCTTCGTGGTGGAACTCGCCGATCTAGGCGGCAAGGCCAAGCTGCCCGAGGCCGTACCGGTGGAGTCGCTGATCGTGTACTGAGCGGCTACCGAGCAGCTACTGGGCGGCCTGCCAGGCGAGCACCTGCTCGAACTGCTCGAGGCTGATCAGGCCGAAGCGCCACAGCACCACCGGCAGTGGAGCCTGCTCCAGCAGGGCCTGCTTGAGGCCGAGGCCAAGGGCGGTTTCGCTCATGCCCAGCTCCTGGCGCAGAAAGCGCACCAGAGCCGGACTGGGCTGGGGCTGCGGTGAGGTGCTGATCACCATGGAGCCATCGTGCTGGCTGCGGCTCAGCGGTGCAAGGTGGCGCCCACGCCGTCGGTCATGGTGGCCAGGCTCAGCCGCCGCAGGGCTGGCAGGCGGCCCAGCAGGCCCAGGGCCAGGCGCCGCAGCGGCAGCAACAGGGGTTGGCGGTTGGAGAACAGCACCACCAGGGCGTGGGTGGCCAGCAGCACCAGCAGCAGATCCGGCCAGCGCCGCCAGCTGTAGCGCCGCGGCAGCTGGGCGGGCCGCAGGCGGCCAGCCGCCACCGCAGCCGCCAGGCGTTGCAGCACCGCCACATCCCGCCAGCAGAGGTTGAGGCCCTGGCCCCCCACCGGATGGCAGCGGTGCGCCGCCTCTCCGATCAACACCAGGCCCCGCCCCTGCAGCGGCCAGGCCAGCTCCAACCCCACCGGGAAGGCCCTGGGTTGATCCAGCAGCAGCTCCGGCTGCAGCCGCTCCGGCAGGGCCGCCGTGAGCGCCTCCAGGAAGGCCACGGGCTCGAGGGCCTCCAGCCGCCGCAACCGGGGCAATGGTGCGCTCCAGACCAACTGAAACGCCTCCCCCCCCAGGGGCAACACCGCAAACGGACCCTCAGGACGGAACAGCTCCCAGGCCTGGTCGGGCTCGGAGCCCCGCAGCCGCACCTGCACCGTGAGGCAGCCCTGGCGGTAGGGCCAGGACAGCCAGTGAAGCCCCGCGCTGCGGCGACAGGGGGACTGGCGACCATCGGCCGCCACCACCAGATCCACGGGGCCCCGTGGTGCGGCCTCCGGCGGGGCACCCAGGTGGGTCTGGATGGCGGGATGCAGGGCCAACCGCTGCAGCAGCAGCTCCATCAGCGGACCGTGCTGCAGGATCCAACCCACCGCAGCCTCGGAGCGATCAGCGCCCCATTGCGCGAGATCCTCCACCCCGAAACTCACCTGCCGGTGGATGGCCTGATCGCAGAGCTCCAGCCGGCGAAAGGGGGCCAGCTGGGCGCGTAGCGGCTGCCACAGCCCCAGGCCATCCAGCAGTGTCCGGCTGGAGTGGGTGAGGGCATAGGCGCGGCTGCGGCTGCAGAGCTGCTGCGGCGTGAGCGGATCGATCACTGCCACCTGCCAGCCGGCGGCGGCAAGGGCCAGGGCCGCGAGGGCGCCGGTGGGTCCTGCCCCGAAAACCCTGGCGTGCGGCGGCGAAAGGGGCATCAGCGGCGGACAACAAAAAAACCGCAACACGAGTCTGTGCTGCGGTGCGATTCAGGCTGGGTCTGAAAACAGGGCTGTCAGGAGAACAGCCCGGCCATCAGCCGATGCCCAGCAGGCCGCGGGTGAACGACTCACCACCCAGGGCCAGCTCCGTTGCCAGCAGGGCGATGAAGCCCAGCATGGCCATGCGGCCGTTGAGCTTTTCGGCACGCTCGTGGAAGCCCCAACCGCTTTCAGCGTCCACCACTTCCATGCGGGGCTCGCTGGCGAAGGCATTGAGACGGCCGCCGTCTTCCTGAGTCACGGTGGCGCCGCGGATCACAGCAGGGGCGGAGGGATTGGCCTGGACCATGGAAGGGCTCCAGAAAGGATGACCGAATTGTAACGCATTATTGCGCCGTGTAACAGGCCTGTCATGTCCTGGTGGCGATGCTGGCCCCAGCCGTCAGCGCAGGCGCCTGAGGCAGAGCTCCTCGAAGGCCGGCCGCAACAGATAGGGATAGTCGCCCACCCAGAGCTTCAGCTGCGGCAACCAGGCATCACTGAGGGCACCGATGCGCGAAAAATCCTTGCGCTCACTCAGCACCAGACAGCGCACGACCATGCCGCGGCGAATCGGCTTGTGCTTCTTGTCATAAGGGAAGCGGATGCTGCCCAGATAACCCTCCTCATCCTCCAGCTCCAGGCACAGCCAGGTGCGGCGGTTCTCCACCAGCTCCAGCCGGCCCTGCTTGTCGGTGGTTTCCTGGCGCCCCTCCACCAGCTCCCTGGTGTAGGAATCAGCCACCTGGCCCTCGAAGATCGCCGCCGCCGGATAACGGCGCAGCACGGCATTTTTGCGTCCCGCCTCCAGGATCGGCCCCCAGAGCACATAGAGCAGGCAGATGAAGCCCGCCACCAGGGTGATCGGCGCCACCTGGCTCGACATCGCCACGCCCTGGCTGATCAACAGCAGGATCACGCCGCCGATCACGGAGATGAACAACCGCTGCAGCAGCTTCTGGGGGCTGCCGCTGCAGGCGTTGAACTGGGGGCCCGTGGCCACGGCCGGGATCAGGCGCGGCAGCTCACCGGGCTTGAGGGGAATCAGCATCAGAGCAACCGTTCCAGGCCGTACACCAGAGCGCCCAGCTGCCGCACCCTGCGCACCGTGAGCAGCACGCCGGGCATGTAGGCGGAGCGATCGATCGTGTCGTGGCGGAGCGTATAGGTTTCGCCCGCGGCGCCGAACATCACCTCCTGGTGGGCCACCAGGCCGGGCAGGCGGATCGCGTGCAGGCGCAGGCCGCTCTCGCGCTGGCCGCCGCGGCAGCCCGCCAGGGTTTCGTGCTCCTCCACCTGCTGGGGGTTGAAGTGCTTGCCCAGCTCCTCCATCAGCTCGGCAGTCTTGATGCAGGTGCCGCTGGGGGCATCGGCCTTGCGGTTGTGGTGCAGCTCGGTGAGCTCGGCGTAGTCGTAGAAGCGGGCGGCGGCGGCGGCGGCCTGCTGCAGCAGCACCATGCCCACCGAGAAGTTGGGGATCACGGCGCCACCCACGGAGGCCTTCTCCGAGAAGCTGGCCAGATCGGCCAGCTGTGCGGGCGAGAGCCCTGTGGTGCCGATCACGGGATGCACGCCGTAGGCGATGGCGGCGCGGGTGTGCTCGTACACCACGGAAGGATGGGTGAAGTCCACCAGCACGGCGCCGCCACCGGGGCCGTCGTTGCGCACGGCCTGGCTGGCCTGGCAGAGGCTACCTTCGAAATCGGAGCTGATCGCCACCTCCAGCTCGCCGAGACCCAGCTCCAGGCCCACATCCGCCCCCTCCTTGCCGGGGCTGCTGTCGATGGCGGCCACCAGCTGGCAATCCGGGGCCGCCGCCACCGCCTTCACCACCTCGGCTCCCATCCGTCCGAGGGCGCCAGCCACCACCACGGCAATCGGCTTGGACGGCGGAGCGGATGGGCTGGTCATCGGAGTCGGGCCACTCCAGCAGAGCCTATGGGGCGCGCGACAGCTGGCCATGGGGCCAGCAGCATGGGTGCAGCCTGAGCGTCAGCGGCGTGCCCCTGCTCAACACCCTTCCAGCCGCCACGGGCCCTGCCGCCACCGGCATCAGCACCGCCCTGGTGGCCGTTGCCCTGATCGTGGTGGTGGCCCAGCTGCTGGGGGAACTGCTGCAACGCTGGGGGCAGCCACGGGTGATCGGCGAGATCCTGGGGGGCATCGCCCTGGGTCCGAGCCTGCTGGGGGCCGTGGCGCCAGGGCTGGAGGCGCAGCTGTTCAGCCCAGCGGTGATCAGTCAGCTGAACCTGCTGGGGCAGCTGGGGCTGGCCCTGTTCATGTTCCTGATCGGCCTGGAGCTCAATCCCACCCTGCTGCGGGGCCGGCTGCCCCTGGCCAGCCGCATCACCGCCGTGGGTGTGGCCCTGCCGATGGTGCTGGGCATCGGGCTCTCGCTGCTGCTGGAGAGCTGGCTGCCGCAGCTGCTGCCGGGAACGAACACCCTGCCGGGAGCCCTGTTCATGGGCACGGCCATGGCCATCACCGCCTTCCCGGTGCTGGCCCGGATCCTGCGGGAGCGGGGGCTGATGGGGCAGCCCCTCGGGGCCCTCACGATCACGGTGGCGGCCATCGACGACCTGCTCAGCTGGATCCTGCTGGCGGCGGTGGTGGCCTTCGCCCGCTCCAGCAGCGGCTGGGGGGCCCTGCGACCCCTGCTGCTCACGGGCCTGTGGGCCCTGCTGCTGCTGGTGGGTCTGCGGCCGCTGCGGGGTTGGCTGGAGCGCCACTACCGCCGCCACCGCCAGCTGGGGCCGCTGCTGCAGGTGTGCCTGTTC
>RGNC01000153.1 GCA_010029175.1 Synechococcaceae bacterium WB8_1B_136
TTGAGCCAGTCATCGAGGACGTCGAACCATCCCCGCTGCGGCGCGCGCCCTACAGCGATCGTCATGAGAGTGGCTTCATGAAGCGTTACACCCGCACTGTACGGGCATCCGCGGCCCCGCGGCGGGCCATCCGCCCGAAATCGGCCGACCCGGTGGACCTTTAAGTAGAAACACTCAGCAGCCCGCCTCCCGTAGCGCCACCGGGTGGGGGCACACCGACCCGGCGGCGATTCGCCAGAGTGGTTACTGGCCGAGATTCCTCCTGTGTACGTCGTCGAGCTCTCCCTCAAGCTCAGCCCCATGCCGGTTGCGGTGCAGCGCAAGGAGCAGTCCGCCGCTGAGGCCCTCTACGGCCAGGTGAAGCAAGCCATCGAGAGCGGCCACCCTCGCGTGCTGGAGCTCACCTGCGAAAAGGAGGAGAGCAAGCGCATCGCCCTGCTCAGCAGCGAGCTGGTGGCCGTGCAGACCTACGAGAAGTCGGCCGTGGGTGGGGGCAGCAAGCGGCCCGGTTTCAGTTTTGATGACTGAGGCCACCCTGCAGGCTGAAGCCGCCCCCTGCCTGCTGGTGGACCAGCTGGGTTTCAGCTGGCCCTCCGGGCAGCCGGCCCTCAACCACTGCAGCTTCAGCATCCCCCGGCCGGGCCTGTGGATGCTGGTGGGCGGCAATGGCAGCGGCAAGAGCACCCTGTTGCGGTTGATCGCCGGGCTGCTGGATCCCAGCCGGGGCCGGCTGCTGCGGCCGATCAAACCCGCCCTGGTGTTCCAGAACCCCGACCACCAGCTGCTGCTGCCCAGCTGCGGCAGCGACGTGCAGCTCTCCCTCCCCCCCGGACTGGATGCTGGCGCGCGCCAACGAGCCGTGGGCACCGCCCTAGGCCAGGTGGGCCTGGCCGGATTCCAGGAACGGCCGATCCACACCCTCAGCGGCGGGCAGAAGCAGCGCCTGGCCATCGCCGGCGCCCTGGCCAGCCAGGCCCAGCTGCTGCTGCTGGATGAACCCACCGCCCTGCTGGATGAAACCAGCCAGCAGGAGGTGCTGGAGCTGATCCGCCTGCTCTGCAGCCGGCCGGAGCAGCCGCTCACGGCCCTGTGGATCACCCACCGGCTCGAGGAGCTCGACTGGTGCGATGGGGCGGCCCTGATGGAGCGCGGCAGCGTGGGGCCATGGCGGAGCGGCCCGCTGCTGCGCTCCCAGCTCAGCCCCTTGCGGGCGGGAAGGGCTGAGGGGTAAGTTCTCTGGGTCCCTGTCAGGGATGCCTTCCTCGGTAGCTCAGCGGTAGAGCGATCGACTGTTAATCGATTGGTCGCAGGTTCGAATCCCGCCCGGGGAGTTGCTTCAACCCCAGCCCTGTGGCTGGGTTTTTTTTTGGCTGCCACCAGGGCAGCAGCCCGGCCAGACCTCACCCCGCACCGACGCCATCCCCGCAGGCCTGCATCAGCCCGAGTGGAAGAGATGCTGAAGATCAGGCGCACGGAGCCGCGGGCTGCAAGCCTGAGATCGCTGCCAGCGCAAGGCAGCTGAGCGGATTTACAGCATCCCTGCCGCCGGCGAGGCACCGCGAACTGTTCTGCAGAACACCAACCTTTTGGGGAGAATGCGCCAAGCACCCACCCGTTGCCGCAGCTTCCAGCTTCTGATCACGCTCGCCCTATGAAGCCCTGCATCCTGCTGATCGAAGACGACGGCGACATGCGCGAGCTGGTGGCCGGGCACCTGGAGCACAGCGGCTTCGACGTGCAGCGGGCCGAGGACGGCATCAAGGGCCAGGCCCTAGCGCTGCAATACACCCCGGATCTGATCCTGCTGGATCTGATGTTGCCCAAGGTGGATGGCCTCACCCTCTGCCAGCGGCTGCGGCGCGATGAACGCACCGCCCGGATCCCCATCCTGATGCTCACTGCCCTGGGCAGCACAAAGGACAAGGTGAGCGGTTTCAACTCCGGCGCCGACGACTACCTGGCCAAGCCCTTCGACCTCGAGGAGCTGCAGGTGCGGATCAAGGCCCTGTTGCGCCGCAGCGACCGGGCACCCCTCTCCACCAAGCACAACGAGATCCTCAGCTACAGCTGCCTCACCCTGGTGCCGGAGCGGTTCGAGGCCATCTGGTTCGATGAGCCGGTGCGGCTCACCCACTTGGAATTCGAGCTGCTGCACTGCCTGCTGCAGCGCCACGGCCAGACGGTGGCACCCTCGCTGATTCTCAAGGAGGTGTGGGGCTACGAGCCCGACGACGACATCGAGACGATCCGGGTGCACATCCGCCACCTGCGCACCAAGCTGGAACCCGATCCCCGCAAGCCGCGCTTCATCAAGACCGTCTATGGCGCTGGCTATTGCCTGGAGCTCCCCAGCGACGGTTCCCAGCTGGACGAGCTCTCCGCCCTGATTCAGGACGCGCGCGACAACCGCAAGGCCGCGGCCTGAGCTCAGAGCGGCACCGCACCGGAGAGCTCCAGCAACGCCACCTCCCAGGCGAGGCGGGGCTGCACGTAGGCGAGCAACTGCCGTCTCAGCGTTTCCAGCCGCAGCTGCTGGGGGCGATCCCCCTGGCTGCGCCAGAGCCACAGCTGCCACCACTGGAGCAGCCAGAGCTGCTGCTCCACCTCCAGCGCCTCAGTGAGGTCCCGGGCCAGGGCCAGGGCCTCCACGGGGCTGGTCCCCAGGTTCCGCAGCCGCTCGGCCAACCCCTCCGGCAACGCCCGCCACTGCCGCCGGTGCAGCACCAAGGCCCCCGGGGAACCCGCCGCCAACTCCAGCAATTCGGGGGGGTCCTGGTCCACCAGGGTCTGGGACTGGATCTGGGACTTGGTCTGAGCGTCGGGGTGCCCAGGGGCCTCGACCTCCGGATCGGGCGGCAGGCGGCTCAGCACCAGCGTCAGTTCCGCCGCTGTGAGCCTGGTGAAGGGAACCACCTGGCAACGGGAGCGAATGGTGGTTAGCAGGCGATCCGCAGCGGCACTGAGCAGGATCAGCAGCCCATCCCCCGGCTCCTCCAGCGTTTTGAGCAGGGCATTGGCGGCGCCTTCGGCCATGGTTTCCACCGCCTCGATCACCACCAGGCAGCGGGGCGCCTCCACCGGCCGGCGGGCCAGGAACTGCGAGAGCTCCCGCACCTGCTCCAGCCGCAGCTGCGGCGGTGCCTTGCGACTCACGCCAGCCGCCGCGGCCTGGGAGGCCGGCACCAACTGGCCCTTCTCGCTGTAGGTGGGCTCCACCCAGAGCAGATCGGGATGGTTGCCCTGCTGCAGGCGCCGCCGCACCGCCGCCGATCCCCGGGGGCCAGCGATCACGCCCTCCAGAAAACAGAGCGCCGCCATCCGGCGGCCCACCCCGTCGGGGCCGCTGAAGAGGTAGGCCGGGGCAAGCCGCTGCTGTTCCAGCGCCGCGCGCAACAGTGCCGTGGCCGGGGCCTGGCCCACCAGGCCGTCGAACAGATCAGCGCGCACCGGGCGGCCCCTCCCGCTCGAAGCGCTGGCGCAGCTGCCTCTGGATAGACGCGCTCACGGCCTCGGGGCTCTCGCTGGCATCCAGGCGGCACCAGCCCCGCTCCTGGGCCAGGGCGGAAAACCCCGCGGCCACCCGCGCCAGGAAGGCCTCGCCACTGGCCTCAATCCGATCGGCGGGCCGATGGCCTCGGCGGCGCAGCGATTCCGCCAGGGGAAGCTCCAGCAGCAGGGTGAGATCCGGCTCCATGCCGGCGGTAGCCATGGCGGCCAGCTGATCGATCAGCTCCAGATCGTGGCCGCGGCCGTAGCCCTGATAGGCGGCGGTGGACCCCACAAAGCGATCGCTCAGCACCCAGTGGCCCGCCCGCAGGGCGGGCTGGATGCACTGCTGCACGTGCTGGGCCCGATCGGCGGCATAGAGCAGCAACTCCGCCATCGGTGCCGGAGCCGCCTCGCCGGGGGGGTGGAGCAACAGCTGGCGCAGGGCCTGGCCGAGCACCGTGCCCCCCGGCTCGCGGGTGAGCACCAGCCGAGCTCCCGCAGGCATCAGGCCAGAGGCCGGCAACCAGCTCCCCAACCGCTCCAGCTGGGTGGTTTTGCCGCAGCCATCAATGCCCTCCAGCACCAGGAAGCGGCCCCGCTCAGCCATCGGCCTGGAGCAGCAGGGCATTCACCACCACGGTGATCGAACTGAGGGCCATCAGCAACGCCGCCAGGGGAGGGGAGAGCAGCACCCCAAAGCCTGGCAGCAGCACGCCCGCGGCGATGGGGAGCACGATCAGGTTGTAGCCGAAGGCCCAGGCCAGGTTCTGGCGCACCTTGGCCATGGTGCGGCGGGCGAGCCGCAGGGCGGTCACCACCCCCTCCAGCCGCTCCCCCAGCACCACCAGATCGGCGGTGTCCATGGCCACCTGGGTGCCGGTGCCCACGGCGATGCCCAGGTCCGCCGCCGCCAGGGCCGGGGCATCGTTGATGCCATCGCCCACCATCGCCACCAGTCCGTGTTGGCGGGCCGCCAGGATCCGCTCCAGCTTCTGGGCCGGCAGGAGCTCAGCCACAAGGGCCTCGGGCGGCAGCCCCAGCCGGCGCCCCAGCTGCTCCACCGCCCCGCGGCGATCGCCGCTCAGCAGCCCCAGCTGCAGCCCCATGGCCTCCAGGGCCCGGATCGTGGCGGCGGCATCGGCGCGGGGCTGATCCTGCACAGCCATCTGGCCCAGCAGGGCCTGGCCCTCCG
>RGNC01000154.1 GCA_010029175.1 Synechococcaceae bacterium WB8_1B_136
TCGAGCGGCTCGATCTGATGCTGCTCTGCGCCGAGGCCCTCGACCTCAATGGGGGTGAGGCGATGGTGTGGTTGAGCGAGGAAATGGGCCTCACCGATCGCTTCCCGAATCGGGTGGAGCTGTGGAAGCGGCGTTGCCACAATCCGCTGCGCCGCACCACCCGCCGCGGGGTGCTGGATGAGCGCGACAGCGATGCCTTGATCCGCATTCTCAACGCCGTGGCGGATCGCCTCTATCCGATGTTGCGCAGCCTGCTCTCCAGTGCCGAACCCCCCCAGATCACCGAGCAGCGCTGGGCCCTCTTCCGCGGCCGCCTGCAGGAGCTGGTGCAGGAGCGCTTCAATCCCCGCCGGGGCGGCGTGCAGAAACTGCTCGATCCGGTGGAGGGGCCTGTTCTCAGCCATCAGTTGATTCAGGCCATGGCCTTCAGTGCCGGTGCAGGTGGTTTCGAGCGCCTGAAGGCCAGCCTGCAGGACCCCGCCTGACTGCGCAGCCCCGATGAAACTCACCACCCGCTACGAACAGACCAGCTGCCGCCTGGTGCTCGAGGGCCTGCCCGACCTCTCCTCAGGCCAGGGAGAGCAGTCGCTGGGCATCCTCACGGGCTTCAGCCTGGCCATCGCCGGGCGCACGGAGCTGGAAGGCCAGCGTGAGCACCTGCTGGCGCTGCTGCAGGTGGTGGCGGCCTATGCCCGCCATCTGCTCAGTGCCGTCCCGCGTGGCTTCGGCGATGCGAGCAGTCCGGTCTCGTTGCAGCCCCTACCCGCCGGTGGTCACGCCCTGCAGCTGCGCAGCAGTCAGCCCGACACCCCGCCCCTCACCCTCACCCTGGACGACGCCGAACTGGCCGATCTGGTGCGCTGCCTCGACCAGATGCGCCTCGATCCCCGTGTGCTGGTGCCCCTGGACTGGCCGCAGCCCCAGCCCCTGCGGCGCCGGGAGCTGCACCATCGCCAGCCCCTGGCCCGGCGCCTGGCGGCCCCGGTCGCGGGGGTGGCCGCCCTGGCCGTGGCCGCCGCCGCCGTGCTGCTGATTCCCACCCCCAAGGCCCCGCTGCCCAGCCCGGCAACCACAGCCGCGCCCGCCAAGGCGGGTTGACGCCTGCTGCTTCCCTCCCACACTGGGGTGCCCTTCATCACCGCGATGACCTGGTCTGAGCTGCGTCGTCGGGTGACCCGACTGGGTGCCTCGCTGGATGTGGTGGTGCGCAGTGATCCTGAGGTGTGCGGCCTCAGTGGCGATGGTTTTCACCTGTCGCTGCACCACGGCGGGCAGGGCGATTGCAGCGTGGGCGATCTCAGCCTGGTGGACTGCCCCAACGAGCTGGTGATGCTCGAGTTCGAACGCTGGATGCGGGGAGCCGGCCACACGCTGGAGCCATGACCCGTTCCCGCCGGCTGCAATTGGTGAACGGCAGGCGCCCGCCGGGCCGTCGTCGCACCGTTTTTCGCCGTCAAAAACCTCGGGCGAGGGCGCGCCGGGTGTTGGATGCCCTGTTGCTGCTGGCAGCGGGCATTGGTCTGCTGGTGCTGCTGTTGCAGCTGCCGGAGCTGATCGATCTGGACAGCCTGTTGCTGGTGAGCACCGCCATCGGCAACCTGATTGGCGGCCTCTCCAGGCTGTTGCTGGGGATCGTGCAACTGCTGGCTGTGCTGCTGCTGGTGGCCCTGGCCCTGCTGGCCCTGGCCCTGCTCACGGGAGGGTTCGTGCGGCTGGTGCGCGCGCTGCTGGCCCCGGCACCTGCCGCGAAGGCCGCCGTTGCCAAGCGTTCCTAGCTTGCGGCCATGGGGCACAAGCAGAAGCACAAGCACAAGAACCGGGCTGAGGGCCACCCAGGACCGGAGGCCAGCACGGGCCCTGCGCTCCAGCATGGACCCGGCAGCGATCACTACTACCCCTCCTCCCAGCTCGACGATCTGCGCTTAAACGGTGGGCTGGGCAAGCTGGATCGCAAGCTCTATGAGAAGGAGCTGGGCCGGCTGCAGGAGGAGCTGGTGAAGATGCAGTACTGGGTGAAGGCGTCTGGGTTTCGCCTGGTGGTGCTGTTTGAGGGTCGGGATGCGGCCGGCAAGGGGGGCACCATCAAGCGCATCACCGAACCGCTCAACCCCCGCGGTTGTCGCGTGGTGGCCCTCGGCACCCCCAGCGACCAGCAGCGCAGCCAGTGGTACTTCCAGCGCTACGTGGAGCACTTCCCCAGTGCCGGTGAGATCGTGATCTTCGATCGCAGCTGGTATAACCGCGCCGGTGTGGAGCGGGTGATGGGCTTCTGCACCGAGGCTGAGCTGCGGGAGTTCGAGCAGAGTTGCCCCGAATTCGAGCGGATGCTGGTGCGCTCTGGAATCGTGCTGCTCAAGTATTGGTTCTCGGTGAGCGACGAGGAACAGGAAGCGCGCTTTCAGGCCCGCATTGATGATCCCACCCGCCGCTGGAAGCTGAGCCCGATGGATCTGGAATCCCGGGATCGCTGGGTGGAGTTTTCCCAGGCCAAAGATGAAATGTTTGCCCACACCAACATCCCGGAAGCTCCCTGGTTCACCGTGGAGGCCGACGACAAGCGCCGGGCCAGGCTGAACTGCATTCGCCATCTGCTCAGCAAAGTGCCCTCGGAGGACATGACGCCTCCCGCGCCCAGCTTGCCTCCCCGCAAAAGCGGCAAGGACTATGTGCGTCCGCCCATCAACGAGCAGTTCTTTGTTCCGAACTGGTACCCCTGATTGCCAGTCCTGATTCAGCAGTGGAACGGCTCAGCTGCCGTGCAGCTGCGTCCACCACAGCCCTGCCAGCTGGTAGGAGCTCCACAGGAAGATTGCCAGGAACAGCCAGTTCAGCCAGCCGGGTCGGTTGTTGTTGTCGAACAGCATGGAGCGCCGCTGCTGCTAGGGGCTCCCAGGCTAGGGGCTGGTCAGGGGCAGGGCTGCAGTGGGGCCAGGGGTGCCGGTTGGCACAGGCCCCAGGTTTTGCCCGTGGGCCCGAGGCTCCAGCGCACCACCTGCCCGTCGCCGTTGCTGTCGGGCACGGTGATCACCTGCAGCCGATCCCTGCCGCGGCGGTAGTCGTAGCGGCAGTAGCCCAGGCCTGTGCCCGAGCAGGCCCGCAGGCTGCTGAGGGCATTGCCGGAGAGCTCGCGATCAAAGCTCTCGGCGGGGGGATCCTGCTCCGGCTGCCAGCCCAGGCGGCGCAGCCGGGCATCGGCGGCCTCGATCGGTTCACGCACCCGCAGCAGTTGGGCTCCATTGGGGATCGGCGCGGCCATGGCGAGCAGCACGCCGAACCCCAGGGCTGCCGCGGCCACCACGATGCTGGTACGGGCAGCCTCGGGCATGGCCGGTCTGCAGGGGGAACACCCCGATTAGAGCAACGGCGGCCTGGATCGGGAATGGTTCAGGCGATCTGCACGGATCGAAGCAAGGATTGGCGCAGGGCTCGCCGCTGATCATGCAGCGCCTCGAGCTGTTGGTGCACGGCCAACAGCTGTTCACGGATGGCTTCGGTGTGCTCGAGCCTGGCCAGGTTCAACAGCAACTGCTCGAGTTGGGCCTTGCTGTCGATCAGCAGCCGGCATTCACTGGTTCCTGGTTCGTAACCCATGGGCAGATCGGAGCAGCGCCCATCAAACCGGCTCAACGCCGCTGGCACTGTGGCGGTTGCGGCTGATCAGCCCTGTGAATCGAAAGAATTGCTTGTCTCACCCCAGGCTGCCAAGGCGCCTGGGGTGAGCAGAAACGGAGGGGGTGGGATTCGAACCCACGGAGGCTTTCACCTCGCTGGTTTTCAAGACCAGAGCCATCAACCACTCGACCACCCCTCCAGGGGCAGGGCCTTGGGGCCCGAACCATTGTTCCACGGCCATCGGGCCCTGGGCAGGCTGAAGGGCTGAGACCCATGAGACTGCACATCATGGTCGAAGTAGAGCCCTGCGGCCTGGAGGGCCGCGCCAGATCGATGACCGTTCTCTGCACCAACCTGCTGGCCGTGCGCACCCGGGAGCTGGCCGACATGATCGAGACCCTGCCGGTGAGCCTGGCTCCGGAGCATCAGTACGAGCGCTGCTGCGAGCTGCTGGAGCAGCTGGCCATCGCCCTCGATCTGCTCTCCCGCGCTTGAATCAGCCCTTGGGCTTGGCCAGGGGCAGCAGGCACTTGTCGGAGTCGCAGCCGGCGGGGCCCGCCTCGATCAGTTCGCCGCCGTCGTAGCGCTGCAGGGCTTCGAAGAAGCACTCGGTGCGGCGGCGGGCCACCACTTCGGCCTGCATCCGCTCGTAGGTGGCGGCATCGATGGGCTCGAACGGCAACCGCGGGAAGGTGGCGTTGGCATCGAAGCGGGCCAGCAGCGCCGCCGAGATGTAGCCCTCACCGTTGTCGATCGCCTGGTGGATGGCATCGGCGAGGGGCTCGATCTCGTGCTCGCGGAACTCCACGGTGGCACTGGTGTTGTGGGCCGTGTAGTGCTTCTGCACCTGCATGTAGAAATCGAACTGGGCCAGGGCCGAGAAGTTGTTGATCTCCACCGCATCGGCGCCGGGGATGTTGGCCCAGCTCACCTCGGTGGGTATCTCCACCAGCCACTCGGTGCAGCGGGGATCAAAGGCATCATCCAGGAGACGGCCCTGGTCGTCCTTGTCGGACTGCGATGGCACGATGGTGTAGC
>RGNC01000155.1 GCA_010029175.1 Synechococcaceae bacterium WB8_1B_136
GTGGGCATGGCCACCAACATCCCTCCCCACAACCTCACGGAGCTGATCGATGGCCTGTTGGCCCTGATCGCCAACCCTGACCTCGACGATCGCCAGTTGACGGCGATCATCCCCGGCCCCGACTTCCCCACCGGAGGCCAGATCCTGGGCCGCCGCGGCATCAAGGAGATGTATGCCACCGGCCGGGGCTCGGTGACCATGCGCGGTGTGGCCTCGATCGAGACCATCGAGGCCAAGGGCCGCCCCGATCGCGATGCGGTGATCATCACCGAACTGCCCTATCAAACCAACAAGGCGGCGCTGATCGAGCGCATCGCCGAGCTGGTGAACGACAAGAAGCTCGAGGGCATCGCCGACATCCGCGACGAATCCGATCGCGATGGCATGCGCATCGTGATCGAGCTGCGGCGCGACGCCTACCCGCAGGTTGTGCTCAACAACCTGTTCAAGCTCACGCCGCTGCAGAACAATTTCAGCGCCTACATGCTGGCGCTGGTGAAGGGGGAGCCCGTGCTGCTCACCCTGCGCAAGATGCTCGAGGTGTTCCTCGAGTTCCGCGTTGAAACGATCGAGCGGCGCACCCGCTATCTGCTGCGCAAGGCCGAGGAGCGCGACCACATCCTGCTGGGCCTGTTGATCGCCCTCGACAACCTCGACGCGATCATTGCCCTGATCCGAGGCGCGGCCGACACGGCCACCGCCCGCCAGGAGCTTCAGGATCAGTTCGGCCTCACCGAGATCCAGGCCGACGCCATCCTGCAGATGCAGCTGCGGCGGCTCACGGCCCTGGAGGCCGACAAGATCCGCCTTGAGCACGAGGATCTGCTGGCCAAGATCACCGACTACAAGGACATCCTGGCCCGCAAGGAACGGGTGTTCGGCATCATCACCGATGAGCTGCAGGCGATCCGCAGCCGCTACGACTCCCCCCGCCGGACGGAGATCCTCGATCTCGAAGGCGGCCTGGAGGACATCGACCTGATCGCCAACGAGCGCTCGGTGGTGCTGCTCACCGAGAACGGCTACCTGAAGCGGATGCCGGTGAGCGAATTCGAGGCCACCAGCCGCGGCACCCGCGGCAAGGCCGGCACCCGCAGCCCCGGCGCCAAGGCCCAGGGAGAGGAGGCGGTGCGGCTGTTCATCAGCTGCAACGACCACGACTCCCTGCTGCTGTTCAGCGATCGCGGCGTGGTGTACTCCATGCCCGCCTACCGGGTGCCGCTCTGCAGCCGGGCCGCCAAGGGCACACCGATCGTGCAGTTGTTGCCCATCCCACGGGAGGAGCAGATCACCTCGTTGCTGGCGGTAAGTGAATTCACCGACGATGGCGTGCTGGTGATGCTCACCAGCGGCGGCTTCATCAAGCGCACCCGCCTCTCGGCCTTTGCCAACATCCGCTCCAACGGTTTGATCGCCATCTCCCTGGAGGATGGCGATGCTCTCACCTGGGTGCGGCTGGCCCTGCCAGGGGATTCGGTCTTGATCGGCTCCCGCAATGGCATGACGATCCACTTCCGCCTCAGCGACGAGGAACTGCGGCCCCTGGGGCGCACGGCCCGCGGTGTGCGGGCCATGAACCTGCGCGAGGGCGATTCGCTGGTGAGCATGGATGTGCTGCCGGTGGAGCTTGCCGATCGCGTGGAGGGCGCCGCCGCTGCCGGCGACGACGACAGCGACGCCGAGGAGGTGGCCCCGAGCGAAGGGCCCTGGGTGCTGGTGGCCTCCGCCAGCGGTCTGGGCAAACGGGTGCCGGTGGATCAGTTCCGCCTGCAGAAGCGGGCCGGCATGGGCCTGCGCTGCATGAAGTTCCGCCGCGAGGGTGATGTGCTGGTGGGCCTCAAGGTGCTGGGCGCCGGCGAGGAGCTGTTGCTGGTGAGCGAGCGCGGTGTGATCGTGCGCATGCAGGCCGACGCGGTGCCCCAGCAGTCGCGGGCGGCCACCGGAGTGCGCCTGCAGCGCCTCGATGCCGGCGACCGCCTGGCGGAGGTGGTGTTGGTGCCGCCAGCCCCGGACGACGACGTGGAGGCACCGGTTGAGGCGGACGAGGCACAGTCGCAGCCGGAGCTGTGAGGCCAGCGTGAATCAGCGTTGGCTCCAGGCCCAGCCCAGCAGCGTCCCGTAACCGCTCAGGCTGGCCAGCTGCATCACCAGCTCCAGCCGCTCGATCCGGCGAACGTTGCCAGCGGCGGTGGCCGGGTCCAGGCGATCGTTCAGGTTGGCGCACCAGATGAACTCGCAGAAGAACGCCAGCGTCACCAGATAGGAGTAGGCGAAGAGCCCATCCAGCACCGTGAGATAGGGCAACGCGGGCAGGGAGTCGCGGTAGGCCTGCTGCATGAACACCAGGGTGAGCAGGATCACCGGCGGAATGGCGAGCCGCTCCGAGCTGAAGCCGGCCCTCAGGTTGGGCGTGAGCAGCATCACCACCATGGTGATCAGCAGCGGCAGCAGCCACTTCACCAGGGCAGCCCAGCCGATGGGCTGGTACACCAGCTCCATCTCCACCCCGCCGGCTTGATTGAACAAGCGCCAGCGGATCAGCTTGTAGCCGTTCATGTTGCTGCGTCGGCTCACCCCCGATCCCTGGCTCTGGGCCACCAGGCGGATGGCCGGTGGGTTGGTGATGGCCGCTGGAAAGCTGGGATCCGCCACCAGGTTGAGTCGCAGGGGCAGGGCTCCGAAGGGGTAACCCCGGAAGTCGATCTCGTCGGAGTAGAAACTGCCGTTGAAGCGGTAGTCGCGCCGCAGGCTGTCGCCCTGGCGCATGGGGCCGCTGATCGGCTCCAGCTGGGAGTTCCAGGGCTGCACCTGGTTCTGAAACCTCACCAGGCTCACCGGCTCCAGGCCGGCGGCGAGCCAGCGCTGCATCTCCGCGGCCGGTGCCGTAACCCTCAGGGTTCCCTCCACGCTGTAGGTCTTGTCGCGGGAGGAGAAGCCATACACGTTGTCGACCGCCAGGGACAGGGTGAGGGGCACCGATGGGCTCGGAAGGGCCGCCGGCATGGCGGCCAGCAGCGGAGCTGGTGCAGCCCCGAGCATCAGCCAGGCGCCCAGGACCACCCCGATCAGCGATGCCAGCCATTGGCGCGACCCGGCGAGCATGGCCTGTGATGCAGGATGTGGGCCACCGTACCGGCGCCATGGAGCCACGCGACATCCCTGTTGATGTGCTGGTGGTGGGCGGTGGGCCGGCGGCTCTGTGTCTGGCGGCCGCCATGGCCAGCGAGGGCCTGCGGGTGGCTGTGCTGGCCCCCCATGACCCCAGGGCTCCCTGGCCGAACACCTACGGCATCTGGGGTGAGGAAGTGGATGCGCTCGGGTTGGCGCACCTGTTGGAGCACCGCTGGAGCAACACGGTGAGTTACTTCGGTGCCGGCGACCGCGATCCCATGGCACCGGCCAATCGGCCCACGCTCCATGGCCGGGATTACGGCCTGTTCAACAAGGTCGAGCTGCAGCGGCACTGGCTGGACCTCTGCGACCTGCACGGCGTGAGGCTGCTGCAGGGAACGGCCCAGCAGTTGCGCCTTGAGCCTCCCTCTGCGGAGACTCCGGGCGGCCTCAACGTGCTGACCACAGCAGAGGGCTGCGACCACAGCGCCCGGCTGGTGGTGGATGCCACGGGCCATGAGCCGTTGTTTGTGCGTCGCCCCGATGAAGGCCCTGTGGCGGGACAGGCGGCCTATGGCGTTGTGGGGCGCTTTTCAGCTCCGCCGGTGGACTCCGGGCAGTTCGTGCTGATGGACTACCGCTGCGACCACCTCACCCCAGAGCAACGGCAGCAGCCACCCACATTCCTCTACGCGATGGATCTGGGCGATGGCCGCTTCTTCGTGGAGGAAACCTCTCTCGCCCTGGCTCCCCCGGTTCCCTACGACACCCTCAAGACGCGTCTTCAACAGCGCCTGGCCCATCGCGGCATTGAGGTGCTGCAGGTGGAGCACGAGGAGTTCTGCCTGTTTCCGATGAATCTGCCCCTGCCGGATCTGCAGCAGCCGGTGCTCGGCTTCGGTGGGGCCGCGTCCATGGTGCATCCAGCCTCGGGTTACATGGTGGGGTCGCTGCTCCGGCGAGCTCCGCTGGTGGCTCGGGCGGTGGCGGCTGCCATGGCGGATCCGGCAGCCGGTCCGGCCCCGCTGGCCCAGAGTGGTTGGTTGGCGCTGTGGCCCGTGTCGCTGCGCCGCAAGCATGCGTTGTATCAATTTGGTCTGGAGAAACTGATGCGTTTCCCAGAGGCTCAATTGCGCGCATTCTTTGCCACCTTTTTTGCTCTGCCCAATGCGCTCTGGTATGGCTTCTTGGCGAATACTCTTACGCTGCCAGAGTTGGTGGGGGCGATGGTGCACTTGTTCCTCAAGGCCCCTTGGGGTGTGCGGTGGGGATTGATGCTGATGCAGGGGCGTGAATTGAGGCTCGGGCTAAGGCTGCTCAACCCTGTGGGTACAAGGTCGTAGGGAGTGGTCAGGTCTGTTCAGGTGCTGAGTGTTGCCTCAATGACGGGAGTCTTTTGCTTCATCGACGCCACTTGTATTTGGGCTCTGCAGAGATGTTGCACAAAGTCGCTTTCGGGCTGAAATGAAACTTCAGCTTT
>RGNC01000156.1 GCA_010029175.1 Synechococcaceae bacterium WB8_1B_136
CTGCGCCGGGGCTGGCGCGCAGGCCTTCGACCCGCCAACTTGCGCCCATGGAGCCCCTCTCCCCCGGATTTGCCCCCAATCCCCAGGCCTGGGGAGCCGAGGTACTGGTGATGCAGCCCACCTCGTTTGCCGCGGTGCAGGAGGCGGTGATGGCGCTGCGGGACCACGCCACCGTGGTGCTCAACCTCAGCAGCCTGCCGCCGGGGGAGATGCAGCGGGCTGCTGATTTCATGGCCGGCGGGGCTTTTGCCCTCGATGGCCAGCAGGAGCGCCTGGGCGAAACGGTGTTCCTGTTCGCCCCCCATTTCGTGCAGTTGCACCGCGATGGCGGCACCCGCTGACAGCGGTTGAAGGGGTGCGCCAGAACAACTCCGCCTTTCTAGGGTGAGGGCATTAGGCAGGGAGATCCGTTGCCCCCCTTCCCCGACTATCCGATCCCGCCCGACGAGGAGCAGCGCCTGCGGGATCTTCAGCGCCATGGCGTGCTCGACACGGCACCGGATCCCCACTTCGATCGCATCGTGCAACTGGCCAGTGAGGTGCTGGGCATGCCGGTGGCCCTGGTGTCGCTGGTTGATCGCGATCGCCAGTGGTTCCTGGCGCGGCATGGCCTGGAGGCCCAGGAGACCCCCCGGCAGATGGCCTTTTGCGCCCATGCCATCGCGGGCGACAGGGTGCTGGTGGTGCCCGATGCCCTGGCCGACGAGCGCTTCAACACCAATCCCCTGGTGCTGGGGGATCCCCACATCCGCTTCTACGCCGGGGCCCCGCTCCGCTCGCCGGAGGGCCACAACCTCGGCACGCTCTGCGTGGTGGATCAGAAGCCCCGTCAGCTGGGGGCGGAGCAGCTGGAGATGCTGGAGCTGATGGCTGATCTGGTGATGCGGGAGCTGGAGCTGCGGCGCCTGACCAGCCTCTGCCCCGTGACCGGGCTCTACAACCGCTCCAGCTTCTTCCGCCTGGGGGAGCAGGAACTGCAGCAGGCCCGCCGGGATGGCGTTCCGCTCGCCTTGCTCAATTTCGACATCGACGACTTCCGGCAGATCAACAACCGCTGGGGCCATCAGGCGGGCGATCGGGTGCTGCAGGATGTGTGCCGCCTCGCCCAGGGGCGGCTGCGGCCCCAGGATCTGTTCGGCCGCATCGGGGATGAGGAGTTCGCCGTGCTGCTGGTGGGCCTCGAGAATGGCGCTGCCCTGGCTCTGGCGGAGACCATCCGCGGCGATGTGGAAGCCATGGCCGGGGTGTTCTCCCGCTCCGACTACCACCCCCAGATCAGCGGTGGCCTCACCACGCTGGCCGCGGGCGACCGGTCGTTTGCGGATGTGTTCTACCGGGCGGATCAGGCCCTGTATCTGGCCAAGGGCAACGGTCGCAATCAGATCGCCAAGCTGCTGGCGGAGTGAGAGCCGCGGCGGAGGAGATCCGGCTTCTGCATGCCGACCGCCAGTTGCTGGTGGTGGAGAAGCCCGCCGGGTTGCTCTGCCAGCCCGGCCTCGGGCCGGATCTGGCCGATTCCCTGCTCACCCGGCTGCGGGACCGCTGGCCCACGGCGCAGCTGGTGCATCGCCTCGACCGCGACACCTCGGGTCTGTTGCTGGTGGCGCTTGATGCCGAGCTGCATCGGGCCCTGAGTGGTCTGTTCGCCGAACGCCAGATGCACAAGCTCTATCTCGCCGATGTGGCCGGCGTGCCCGGCCCGGAGCAGGGCACGATTGCACTGGCCATCGCCAAGCGCAGCCATCGGCCGCCGCTCTACGGAGTTGATCCACAGGGGCGGCCCAGCCTCACCCGTTGGCGGCGTCTCCAGCCCGCCGCCGACGGTCGCTCCTGTCGCCTGGAACTGCGGCCCCACACCGGCCGTTCTCACCAGCTGCGGGTGCACCTGCAGGCCATCGGCCATCCGATCCTGGGGGATCCGCTGTATGGCTCCCCGGGCCGCGGGCGGCTGCGGCTGCATGCCTGCACCCTGGCCTTCCAGGATCCCCGCAGCGCCGAGCGTCTGGAGTTCCACTCCCCCTGCCCCTTCTAGCCGTGTCAGCCCCGTGAGCTCCCATCCCCCCGCCATTGCCGCCCTGGGCTACCTGGCCGCCAGCCTCACCACCGTGAGCTTCTTCCCCCAGGCCATCAAGACCATCCGCAGCGGCGACACCCGGGGCATCTCCCTGCGGATGTACACCCTGTTCACCGCCGGCATCGCCCTGTGGGGGGTGTATGGCCTGCTCACCCGCGATGGCCCCTTGATCGCGGCCAACGCCATCACCCTGCTCACGGCGGGGGTGATCCTGGAGCGCAAGTTGCGGGCCGTGCTGGCGGAGCGCCGTTGAGGCCGTTCACGCCAGCCGGTTGCGGGGCGGGGCGCCGCTGCCGCGTCGCAGTTGCTCCAGCCAGCGCAGCGCCTGCCACTGCAGTGCCCAGGCCCCAGCCGCCAGCAGCAGCCCCATGGCGCCGATCACCCCGGGGCCCCACCAGGCCGTCAGGCCCAACCCCAGGGGCACCAGGGCGGTGGCGGCCAGCCGCAGCTGCTTCAGGCGCCGCTGGGCTCCGGAGCAACTGCGGCAGTGGCGGGTGTGGGCGGCATGGCGATCCATCAATTGATCGCGATCCCAACGGGGAGGGAGGCGTTCACCGGGGAACGGCTCGCCGCCGTAGCGATGCACCCAGTCGTGCAGCGCACGCACGTAGCGATCGGCAGGCGTGGCCAGGTGGAAGCTGCGGTTCGCCTGGGGGCTGCCGCCGCGCTCCTCCAGCACCCGTTCCTGCCAGTGCAGAAACACCTGGTCGTCCTCCAGCACGGTGTGGTTGCCCAGGTGCTGCAGCCACTCGGGCCGCAGTCTGAGCAGCCGGCCCGGCAGGGGGGAGTCGAACTGAAACGGGAAGCGGGCGAACAGGCGGCACGCACCGCGGTGGATCGGCGTGGCGTACACCACGGTGAGGATGCGCGCGAACCCCTTGGCGGTGAGGTCGTGCCACATCAGGGCCGGGGCGGCGTAGGTGGTGTCCTGGCTGCCGAGCTTGCCCCGGCGAGGACCCTCCTGCCACCGGCCCGTGAACCCGCCGGGCCCGAAGCTGGTGAGCTCCAGCTCCACCGGCCCCGCGTTCTCGCGGCGCCCCACGGTGGCGTGGTGGGTGAAGGGCACATGGCTCACATCGAGCACGTTCTCCAGCAGGGTGAGGGCGTCCATGGGCAGGTCGCGGAAGGTGTCCTGCACGGTCCAGCGGCCATCGCCCTCGGCCTCGCTCAGGGCGGGCACCAGCGGCAGGGGCACCGAGGCGGCCGCCTCGGGATCGCCGGCGAACACGAACAGCAGCCCCTGGGCGGCCGCAGTCGCGTAGCGCTGGCAGGCGCTGCGCCGGCCCCTGGCTGGGCCGTCGTCGCTGGCCTGGGGGATGGCGGTGCAGTGCCCGGCGCCGTTGAAGCTCCAGCCGTGGTAGGGGCACTCCAGCTCCCCGGCCCCATTGAGGCGCCCCTCCGAGAGCGGCACCAGGCGATGGGGGCACACGTCGGCAAAGGCCCGCCATTGCTCTCCGCCGGCATCCCACCAGATCACCAGGTCGTTGCCCAGCAGGGTGAAGGCCGTTGGCCGGGATCGCTCCAGATCCTTGAGGTAGGCCACCGGATACCAGGCCCTGTGCCAGGCGTCGCCGTCCCTGCCGGCGGTTGCCACTGCCTCGTTCACTGCTGGGTCCCCGTGGGATGTGGGATTCGATGCTCGCAACCCCGGGACCCTCGCCGCGACTGGATCAGGCGCTGAAGCCCTTGCGGGCCGGGATGGGATAGGGAATCCGCCGGTGGCGCATGCGCCGCCACACCCGCACGAAGGCCCGCACCAGCAGCTCCAGTTCCGCCAGGCTGAGGCCGCTGTTGGCCAGCTGCCCGTCCTGCCAGCGGGCGTCCACGATGCGGCGCACCATGGCCCGGGCTTCCGCTTGGCTGGTGTCGGGCGGCAGAGACCGCAGGGCCGCTTCGCAGCCATCGGCGAGCATCAGCACGGCGGTTTCGCGGCTGCGGGGAATCGGGCCGCGGTAGCGGAAATCGCTCTCGGCCACCTGGGGATTGCGCCGGCGGGCCTCGTGCAGGAAATAGCCCATCTTCAAGGTGCCCTGGTGCTCGGGGATGAAGTCGGCCAGGGGCCGCGGCAGCCGATAACGGCGGGCCAGGCGCAGCCCCTCATCCACGTGCGCCTGCAGGATCGCCGCGCTCAGGTGGGGGTCGTCGAGGTTGTCGTGGGGGTTGGCGCCGGCCTCCTGGTTCTCGATGAACCACTGGGGGCCATGCAGTTTGCCCACATCGTGATAGAGGGCCCCGGTGCGGATCAGGTCGATGTCGGCCTGGATCGCCCGCCCGGCCTCCTCGGCCAGGCCGCAGATCATCAGGGTGTGCTCGAAGGTGCCGGGGGCCTCACAGGACAGGCGCCGCAGCAGGGGCCGTTCCAGGTCGGCCAGTTCCAGCAGCCGGGCGCGGGTGAGCAGATCGAAGAAACTCTCCACCAGAGGGCTCAGCAGCAGCCCCCCCAGCAGCAGGCCCCCCAGCAGCAGC
>RGNC01000157.1 GCA_010029175.1 Synechococcaceae bacterium WB8_1B_136
GATCCAGCAGGTGCGGCGGCACGCTGCCATCGGGGCTCACCTGCATCAGCTCGCGGAACAGGGCCTCGGGGTCGGTTTCGGTTTCCACCCGGTGGCGCTTCTGGCTGGCCGGGGGCGGCGCTGGGGCGGCGTCGGGTTTGGGCAGGGGCTTGGGCAGGCTGCGGCCCAGCTGCTGGAGCCGCTCGAGGCTGCGGGCGTCAAAGCTCATCGGGCCGTCCTCTCAGCTGCAGGTGAGGGTGTCTCGGGTGGTGCGGCCCGTGGTCGGGTTGGTGCCCGAGGCCGAGGCGCAGAGGGTTTTCAGCACATCGCCCCGGAAGGGCACGTTGGTGAAATCGGCGCCCTCGATCAGCACGTTGCTGAATTTGGTGTTGAAGGCGAAGGCGTTCTCCAGCACTGCGTTGCGCAGGTCGGTGCCATCCAGCACCGCCGAATCGAGGGTGGCATCGCTGAGGTCGGCGCCGGCCAGATTGGCGTCCTGGAGCTTGGCGCCGAACAGGCTGGCGCCGCGCAGATCGGCGCCGTGGAAATCGGCCTCGCGCAGGTTGGTGAGGTTGAAGGTCACGCCGCGCAGATCGGCGCCGGCGAAGTCGTGGCCGATCAGCACCTGCTTGGCGTAGTCCATCGCCGCCTCGGCTCTGCTGGCGGGGCCGAGCAGCAGCAGGGGCAGCACCAGCAGTGGCACCAGCAGCAGGGCCAGGGGACGCAGCAGGCGGCGCATCATCGGGGAACCGGGGCTGGCGCAACCCTAGAGAGCCCCTGCCGGGATGGATCGCCGGGCACCGTTGGCTCGGCTGCTTTCACGTAGCCTCCACCAGCGCCACGGACGCGCCATGGGCAACCCGATCGACAGGGAGACCTTTCTGGCCCGGGCCAAGGCGCGTTTTGGCGATCGCTACGACTACAGCGAGATCGTTTACAAGAGCTTCAAGACGCCGATCAAGATCCGCTGCCGAGAGCACCCGGTGCGGTTGATCGCCATCACGCCCGAGCGCCACCTGGTGACCACCGGCGGCTGCAAGTACTGCCTCAAGGCCCTGCGGGGTCAACTTCCGGGTTGAGGGGAAGGGGGGAATGCTCAGGGCAGTTCCCCTCAGCCCGTTTCGCGCCATGACCCGCACTCCGCAGCAGCGCCAGGGCGATTGGGCGGAACAGCGCGCCCTGCGGCTGTTGCACCAGCGCGGCTGGCGCTTGCTGGCCCGCCAGTGGCGCTGCCGCTGGGGGGAGCTGGATCTGCTGCTGGGCAAACCCGGCCGGCTGCTGCTGGTGGAGGTGAAGGCGCGCCGGCGCTGCGGCGCCGATGGTTGGGGCGTGGCCAGCCTGAATCGGCGCAAGTGGCAGCGGCTGGCTTCCACCTACAGCTGCTGGTTGGCGGAGCATCCCCAGCACAGCGGCTGCAGCCTGGAATTGGTGTGCGCCCTGGTGCCCCTGCCGCCCCTCAGGGTGCCGGTGCGCTGGATCCGCTGGAGCTAGGGGCCGCCGCGGGCGCTGTGGTGAAAAAGAGGGTGCAGATGTAGCGGTAGTTGCCGGTGCGCACGTTCACCTCCGTGCAGCGGCTGCGGGTCACCGTGGCCCCCGCCGGCAGTTGCGACTGGGCCCGCTGGATCGCATCGCCCTTGTCCCAGATCGATTCGGCGGTGATGGAGTCGGCCCGGGCTGCCGGGGTGGCTGCGTTGAGCAGCAGGCCAGCCAACAGCAGGCCTGTCAACGGCGGGCAGCGGCGCAGGCGCGGCATGGGGATGGTGCGGCAGGTGCTCCCTGTTTACGCAGGGCCGTCGGGGGCGGCAACGGTGTTGGAGCCACCACGCGGCAATCTGGAGGCAGGCCTGCGCGCGTGCGATTCCATGACCTCTGCGGCCCAGCCCTTCGCCGCCCACCGCGCCCGCAAGCGTTTTGGCCAGCACTGGCTCAAGGACGAGGGGGTGCTGGCACAGATCCTGGCGGCGGCCGAGCTGGGCTCGGCCGACACCGTGCTGGAGGTGGGGCCGGGCCGCGGGGCCCTCACCGAGCGACTGCTGGCCTCGCCGGCGGCGGCGGTGCGGGCGGTGGAGCTGGATCGCGATCTGGTGGCGGGGCTGCGGGAGCGCTTCGGCGCCGATCCCCGCTTTGAACTCACCGAGGGCGACGTGCTGGCGGTGCCGCTGCCGCCGGCCACCAAGGTGGTGGCCAACATCCCTTACAACATCACAGGCCCACTGCTGGAGCGCTTGGTGGGCCGGCTCGACCGGCCGGTGGCCCAGCCCTACCGGCGGCTGGTGCTGCTGGTGCAGCAGGAGGTGGGGGAGCGGATCCGGGCCAAGCCCGGCAGCAGCGCCTTCTCGGCCCTGAGCGTGCGCATGCAGTTGCTGGCGCGCTGCTTCACGGTGTGTGCGGTGCCGCCCCGCTGCTTTCAGCCGCCGCCGAAGGTGATGAGCGAGGTGGTGGCCCTCGATCCCCTGCCCGCTGAGCAGCAACTGCAGCCGGAGCTGGCGCGCGGCGTGGAGATGCTGCTGCGCCGTTGCTTTGCTGCACGCCGCAAGATGCTGCGCAACACGCTGATGGGCCTGCTGAGCGCCGATCAGCTGGCGGCGCTGGCGGCGGAGGCGGGCATCACGCTGCAGCAGCGGCCCCAGGAGCTGGCGCCTGAGGCCTGGGTGCGCCTGGCGGCGGGCTTGAATCGGCTCACCGCCTGAACCATCCATCCATGGCTGAGCTGCTGGTCAGCGCCCCCGCCAAGATCAACCTGCATCTGGAGGTGCTCGGCCTGCGGCCCGATGGCTTCCACGAGCTGGCCATGGTGATGCAGACCCTGGATCTGGCCGATCAGCTCAGCATTCGTCCCACCGCTGACGGTGCGATCAGCCTCACCTGCGACCGGGACGATCTGCCCACCGACGGCAGCAATCTGGTGGTGAAGGCCGGAGAGCTGCTGCGCGCCCGGGTGGGCCTGCCGGAGCTGGGGGCGTCGATCCACCTGCGCAAGCGGATCCCGATCGGGGCCGGCCTGGCGGGGGGCTCCAGCAATGGCGCCGCCGCCCTGGTGGGGCTCAACGCCCTGTGGGGCTGCGGTTTCAGCAGCGCCCAGCTGCACGCCATGGCCGCTGAACTCGGCTCCGACATGCCCTTCTGCCTGGAGGGCGGCACCCAGCTCTGCTTCGGCCGGGGCGAGCGCCTGGAGCCGGCCGGGCTGGGGGCGGCGCCGGCCCTGGGGGTGCTGCTGATCAAACACCCCGATTCCAGCGTGTCGACCCCCTGGGCCTATGGCCGCTGCCAGGAGCTGCGGGGCGACTTCTACCTGCAGAGCGAGGAGGAGTTCGAGCAGCGCCGCCAGGCCCTGCGCAGCGGCCCGCTGCTGGCGGCCCTGCGGGGGGAGGCCCCGCTGCCGCCGCTCCGCAACGACCTGCAGCCGGTGGTGGAGCCGGAGCTGGCCAGCGTGCGCGAGGGGCTGGCCCTGCTGCGGCAGGCGGAGGGCGCCCTGGCGGTGGCCATGAGCGGCTCCGGCCCGAGCCTGTTTGCCCTGTTCGCGGATCCGGCCGGCGCCGAGGCCGCGCATCAGCAGCTGGCGGCGGACCTGGCGGCTGCCGGCTTCGAGGCCTGGTGCTGCCGCTGCATCGGCTCCGGTGTCAGCCTGGGTTGATCTGTTCCGCCCCTGCCGCGCCGTGAGCGAAGCCCGCGACTCCTCCTCCTCCCCCGAGGCCCCGCGCCAGCGCAATGGACCCCTCAGCTTTCTCTCCGGCTCCATCACCAGCTGGTTGATGGGCTGGGGCGCCCTCCAGCTCTCCACCCGGGTGGTGGCCTACTACGGCGCGCATCCACCCCACTACGAGGCCCGCTTCGCCCAGAGCATCGCCGTGTTCATGAAGACCCTGATGGTGGGGATGAGCTTCCTGGCCACCTTCACCTTCGCCTTTGTGGGCCTGGGCCTGTTCCTCACCTTCATCCGCAGCCTGATGCCCGGCTGGAGACAAGCGGAGGAAACTCCCTAGCCTGGGCTGGTGCCTAGCCCCTGGCCATGACCGCCCACGACCTGCAACTGCTGGTGTTGCTGCTCTCGCCGGGCATGCTGCTGTCGGTGTTGCTGCTGGCCACCTTCGCCGCCGGGGGCTGAGCCCCTGCCACCGCGGGCGGTTGAGATAAGTTGGCCCCACCACCGGTCCTGTGCCGGAACCGCCTTCCCGCCGTGGCAGAGACGCTTCTCTTCAACGCCCTGCGCGAGGCCATCGATGAAGAGATGGCCCGCGATCCCCATGTCTGTGTGATGGGTGAGGACGTGGGCCAGTACGGCGGCTCCTACAAGGTGACCAAGGACCTCTACGAGAAGTACGGCGAACTGCGGGTGCTGGATACCCCGATCGCTGAGAACGCCTTCACCGGCATGGCCGTGGGCGCTGCCATGACCGGCCTGCGGCCGATCGTGGAGGGCATGAACATGGGCTTTCTGCTGCTGGCCTTCAACCAGATCTCCAACAACATGGGGATGCTGCGCTACACCAGCGGCGGCAACTTCACCATCCCCACCGTGGTGCGGGGGCCCGGCGGCG
>RGNC01000158.1 GCA_010029175.1 Synechococcaceae bacterium WB8_1B_136
GGGCGCGCTGGGCCAGGGCGCGCTGCTGGTCGCTCTCCAGCCCCTGGGAGATCAGCACATCCACCTCGCCGCTCACAAGGGCCCCGAACAGCGCGGTGGAGTTGCTGAGCGTCACCAGGTGAATGCCCCGGTTGCGCGGCGGTTCGCCCCAGTAGCCCCGGAAGGGCAGCAGCTTCTGCTGCTGGGGGCTGTAGCCCGCCAGGGTGTAGGCCCCGGTGCCCACGAACCGTTGGGCCAGGGAGCGGCGGGCGTGCTGGCGGTATGCCGCCGGAGACACGGGTGTGAGGTTGATCGAGCTGAGCAGGGCCGCCAGAGCGCTGTAGGGCCGTTTCAGCTGCAGTTCCAGTTCGTAGGGGCCGCTGGCGCGGATCGCCGTGATCCGGTCGTCGAGCAGGTAGCTGAGCTTGCCCAGGGCGCGGAAGCGCTGCAGGCTGAACACCATCGCCGCCGCGTTGAACGGCGTGCCGTCGTGGAAGCGCACATCCCGCCGCAGGGGGATGCGGGCCAGGCGGCCCCCTGCGCTCAGTTGGGGGAACGCCGCAGCCAGGCGCGGCCTCAGCTGGCCTGCGGCATCACTGGCGTAGAGCGGATCGCCGATGGCACTCAGCAGCTGGGTGCCGGCAAAGCTGGTCACGTCCACCGGATCCACGGAGTCGAGACTGCTCTTGTTGGCCACCACCAATTGGCCGGGAGGATGGACGGGCTGGCAGCCCAGCAGGGGCAGCAGCAGGGCCGTCAGGCCGAGGAACCGGAGGTGGCGGGCAGCGGGGTGGATGGCGTTGGGTCAGGCCTGGTCGGGCCTGGCCGATGGACGGGTGGCGCGGCTATTCAAGCCCCCTGGAGCTTGCGCGGGGGGTGCACGTGGCCGGTGGCGGCCACTTGCTGCAGCGAAATTTCAAACACGGGTGAGCCGTGGCGGGCGAGGGGCCAGCGGCGCACCCAGCAGCGGTTGTGACGATCATCAACGCCGATCACCTGATACAAGTTCTCGTCACTGGTGAGTGTGATGCAGTCGCCCTGGTGCAGGGTCATGGTTGGGGAAAAGCGGAGTGGTGGGTCTCGCTGGTCTGGGCCCAGACTTCCGCGTCGCAGCCCGCCTGAGTGTTCGGGCGGATACAAAACCTTGCCCGGGTCAGGAGATGGGCACGGAGAGGTGAGGCGGGAATGGGAAGGGAAGGGTGGCGGAAGCCTTTCGATTTGCTTCCACTTTGCATCAGCACCGCCGCGTGCTGCGAGGGTCGGGTGTCCCTACAGGGTGCGCAGGCAGGCTGCGACGGTCCGCACGTCGGCCAGGGCCTCGATCGCCGCCAGGGCGCGGCGGAAGTTGGCTTCCGGCACATCGTGGGTGATCACCACGATCTCGGCGTCGCTGCCGGCCGTGCTGCTCTCGAACTGCACGATGGAGCGGATCGACACCCCCTCATCGCCAAAGCAGCCGCCGATCTTGCCGATCACGCCGGCCTGGTCGGTGGTGTGCAGGCGGATGTAGTTGCGGTGCCTGGTGGCGCCGGGTTCCACCAGGCGGCAGCGGCGCCAGCGGTTGGCGGCCAGCAGCGGGTCGAGGCCGCCCTGGGCCCCACTGGCCTCGCGGATGCCGGCGATGTTGAGGATGTCGGCCACCACGGCGGAGGCGGTGGGTCCGGCCCCCGCCCCGGGGCCGTAGAACATCACCCGACCCACCGGATCACCCTCCACCAGGATCGCGTTGTTCACCCCGTGGACCCCCGCCAGCGGATGCTCCTTGGGCAGCAGCGTGGGGCTCACCCGCACGTCGAGCTGCACGCTGCCATCGGCATCGGTGCCCAGGAACTGGGCGCTGGCCACCAGCTTCACCACGTAGCCCAGCTGGGCGGCGTAGTTCACATCCCGCGATTGGAGTCGGTTGATCCCCTCGGTGGGAATGGCGCCGCGCTCGATCGAACCGCCGTAGGCCAGCCCCGCGAGGATGGCGATCTTGTCGGCGGCATCGCCTCCCTCCACATCGGCGGCGGGATCGGCCTCGGCATAGCCGAGTTGCTGGGCATCGGCCAGCACTGCGTCATAGGCCGCACCCTCATCGGCCATGCGGCTGAGGATGTAGTTGGTGGTGCCGTTGATGATGCCGCTCACCCGCTGGATGCGGTTGCCGCCCAGGGATTGCTTGAGGGGTTCGATGATCGGGATGCCGCCCCCCACCGCGGCTTCGATCAACACGTACACGCCCTGCTCGGCCGCCGCCGCCGCGATCTCTTCGCCGTACCGGGCGATCACGGCCTTGTTGGCGGTCACCACCGGCTTGCCGGCGGCGATGGCCCGCAGGATCAGGCTGCGGGCCGGCTCCAGGCCGCCCATCACCTCCACCACGATGTCCACCGCCGGATCGTCCACCACGGCTTCGGGGCTGGTGGTGAGGATTTCGGCGGGCAGGTCCACAGGCCGGGGCCGCTGGGGATCGCGCACGGCCACCCGCTTCAGCGCCAGCTGACCCACCAGCGGATGCCGACCGTCCGGGTTGTTGATGATGCCGGCCACGCCGGCGCCCACCGTGCCAAGCCCGAGCAAGCCGATGCCGATGGTCATGCGCGCCTGTGCGTGAAAGCGGGGATCCTAGAAATCAGCCGGCCAGGCGGGCCGCCTGCTGCCCGGGGCGGGGCTGTTCAGCTGTGCCATCCCTCTGGACCATTCCTCTGTGCGATCCCTCTGGGCCCTCCCTCAGCCGTCAGCCTTTGGCTGCACAACCTATCGCCGTGGCTTGGGTCTTCGGTCGGTCCCCGCGGCACTCTCCCTGATTCTGTACAGGCTGTACAGAATCAGGGAGAGGTCTGGAGCGAGGCTTCTGGAAGGAGGTTTCTGGAGGGAGGCTTCTGGTGGGAGACTTTTCAAGCGAGGGTCTGAAAGCGGCCGCAGCTGCCACGACTGCACCGCTTGCCATGCCCCGCACCGTTCAGCCGCCTGCCAGGGCCTTGGCCTGGGCCTGCATCATGCGCAGGATGTTGAGAAAGCCGTTGGCCCGTGAGGGGGTGAGGCTGGCCTGCAGGCCGGTCTCGCCAATGAAGGCCGGGTCAATGGCGGCGGCCGTGGCGGGATCCAGTCCTTCGAGGCCCTCGATCAGCAGCGCCAGCAGGCCCTTGGTGATGGCGGCATCCGAATCCCCCTGCCAGTGGAGTTTTCCCTCCCGCAACTGCCCCACCACGTACACCTGCGACACACATCCCTTCACCTTGAAGGCGTCGTTGCGGAATTCGTCGGCCAGGGGCTGCAGTTTCTTCGCCAGCCACAGCACGTACTCGTAGCGGCGTTTGGGATCGGCGGTGGTTTTCAGCCGTTCAACGATCTGATCGAGCTTCTCGCTGCCGGTGGCCATCAACGGGGGCGACGGATGCGCTGGAGTCCGAGCAGCATGGCAGCGGCGCCCAGGCCACCGAGACCCGCCACCAGGTTCAGCCCGCCCAGGGGGCCAGCGGGATGGGCGTGCTCGCTGATCCGGTCGAGTTGGGGCTGGCCCTGGCGCACGGGCATCTCCAGGTAGTCGCGGTGGCCCGGGCCCCCATCCACCTGCACCTCCCAGGCGCCATTGGCGCCCTTGGGCAGGGCAAAGCTCAGCTGCCCCTGGCTGTTGGTGCGGCCCACCTCGATTGGCTGGCCGCCAGGGGGCACCAGGCGCACCAGGGCATCGCGGGTGGGTTCCCCACTGGAGAACTGGCTCTGCAGGGTGAGCTGGTCACTGAGGTCCTGCAGCCGGGTGAGGCTGCTCTGGATGCCGTGGGCGCGCCCCGCAGACGGCAGCAGCAGCAGGCTGAGGCCCAGCAGGGCAACGGTGAGGGGGCGGGTCATGGCGGCGGAAGGGGGAGGTTCAGGAGGCCGACCAGCGGCTGCCGGAGGTCTTCGTTTTACCGGCCTGCACCATATGCACCATGGAACTCACCATCATCGACAGCGCATCGGATGCCTGATCGCGACCCTTGAGCTCGGAGGCGAGCACCTGCTCGGCGGCGGTGCCTCGGCTGATGCCGGGCCCTCGCTTGGCGGCGGGAGTGGCTGCGGCGCGGCCGGCGGCGGTGGCGGACAGGAATGCATCGTTGGCCTGGAGATCCACTGCTGCCGAACTTTTCAATGCCCCGATCCTGCCAAAGCGCTGCCGGCGCTGCGTGAATCCCGCAACCCCTTACACAGCTTGCAATCAATCCTGCGTCAGCCAGTGGAGCCCGGTTTCATCCAGCCAGCCCTGGAACGGCACATCCCACGGGTCCTGTGGCAGAAGCTCCTGCAGGCAGCCCCGGGGCAGCACTGCCAGGGCGGGGATGGCCCGCCAGGCGGCATCGGCCCGCAATCGGTCGAACCAGCCACCGCCGTAGCCCAGCCGGATGCCCCGGCGATCGAATCCCAGGGCCGGGGCCAGCAGCAGCCCCAGCTGACCCGGTTCGAGGCTGGATCCCTCGGCCGGGGCCGGGA
>RGNC01000159.1 GCA_010029175.1 Synechococcaceae bacterium WB8_1B_136
TGTTCTCCAGGGCGCAGGGGGCTCCGAAGCTGGTGCCCTTGTCGAGCGCCTCGTGCAGCGCGGCGATCACCTCGGGGTGGGCGTGGCCGCAGATGGCGGGGCCCCAGCTGCCGATGTAATCGATGTAGCGGTTGCCGTCCACATCCCAGGCGTAGGCGCCCTTCACCCGGTCGAACACGATCGGCTGGCCCCCCACGGAGCGAAAGGCGCGCACGGGAGAGCTCACGCCGCCGGGCATCAGCTTCTGGGCGGCACTGAAGAGCTCCTGGGAGCGGGTGGTGTTGTGCACAGGAGCCGAAACAGGAGCCGAGGTCAAGGCGGGATCCGCAGACGGTTGGGTGGCCTGATGCCCCACGGGGGCGCAAACCGCTGCCCATCCTGACGCAAGTGGTGCCATCTGCGATTGGGCGTTGCTGGCCTACGACTGTGACGGCCTCACCCTGCACCGCCATCAGCCCCGCCTAGTGGTGCTGCCGGAAACCACTGAGCAGGTGGCGGCCGCCGTGCGCTGTTGCGCGGAGCAGGGGGTGCCCTTCATCGCCCGCGGCAGTGGCACCGGCCTCTCCGGCGGCGCCCTGGCCGAAACCGATGCGGTGGTGATCGCCACCAGCCGCATGCGCCAGGTGCTGCAGCTGGATCTGGAGAACCAGCGCATCACCGTGCAGCCCGGCGTGATCAACAGCTGGGTGACGCGGGCCGTGGCCGGCGACGGGTTCTATTACGCCCCGGACCCCTCCAGCCAGGTGGCCTGCAGCATCGGCGGCAACGTGGCCGAGAACTCCGGCGGCGTGCATTGCCTCAAATACGGCGTGACCAGCAACCACGTGCTGGAGCTGGAGCTGGTGCTGCCGGATGGCTCGATCACCACCCTGGGGGGCGGCCTGCCGGAACTGCCCGGCCTCGATCTGCGCGGCGTGTTCATCGGCAGCGAGGGCACCCTGGGCATCGCCACCGCCATCACCCTGCGGCTGCTGCGCACCCCCCCCTGCGTGGCGGTGTTGCTGGCCGATTTCGCCTCGATGGCAGCAGCCGGGGAGGCGGTGCGGCTGATCACCGGCGCGGGCGTGCTGCCGGCCGGCATGGAGATGATGGACAACCCCTGCATCCAGGCCGTCGACGATTACTTCGGCCTGGATGAATACCCGCGCGATGCCGCAGCGGTGCTGCTGATCGAGCTCGATGGCCACCCCCTGGAGGTGAAGGAGGCCGTGGAGCTGGCCAGTCGCCTCTGCCTGCAGGCCGGCGCCGGTGCCGTGCGGGAGGCCTGGAGTGAGGAGGCCCGCGCCCGGCTCTGGAAGGGCCGCAAGAGCGCCATCACCGCCCTGGGGCGTCAGTTCCCCAGCTACTACCTGCAGGACGGCGTGGTGCCGCGCACCGCCCTGCCGACGGTGCTGGCCGCCATTGATCGCCTCAGTGCCGAGCACGGGCTGCCGGTGGCCAACGTGTTCCACGCCGGCGACGGCAACCTGCATCCCCTGATCCTCTACAGGGCCGATCAGCCCGGCGTGGGGGAGCGGGTGAGCGCCCTCGGGGGCGAGATCCTGCGCCTCTGCATCGAGGCCGGCGGCAGCATCAGCGGTGAGCACGGGGTGGGCAGCGACAAGCGCTGCTACATGGACTGGATGTTCAGCGCCGACGACCAGGCCACCATGCAGCTGGTGCGGCGGGCCTTCGATCCCGATGGCCTGGCCAACCCCGGCAAGATCTTCCCCACCCCCAAAACCTGCGGCGAATCGGCCCGGCGCCTGGTGGAACTCCAGGCGGAAGGAGTTGTGCTGCCGCCTGAAGCGGTGGCGTTCTAGGGCCAGTCGTCGTCCCGGTCCCCGTCGTCGTCTGCCGGCGGCCAGGCCAGGTGCACCACCACCGGGGCGTGATCGCTGGGTTGCTCGTTGCCGCGGGTGCGCTTGTGGATCACACAGCCGGTGGCACAGGCCAGCAGCTCCTCCGAGAGGTAGATGTGGTCGATGCGCCAGCCCTTGTCGCGGTCCCAGGCGCCGCTGCGGTAGTCCCACCAGCTCCAGTGGCCCGTGTCTGCTTCGAACACCCGGAACACATCGGTGAGCCGGTCGGCCACGGCCGCCTTCAGGGCCTGCCGCTCGGGTTCGCTGGCCATGATGCCGCCGCTCTGGCGCTCGGGATCCGGCAGATCGCGGGCTTCGGGGCCGATGTTGAAGTCGCCCAGCATGCAGAGGGGATCCCCCTGCTGCTCCTGCACCGCCAGGTAGCGCTGCAGGCAGGCCAGCCATTCCAGCTTGTAGGCGTATTTCTCACTCTTCAGGGCGCTGCCGTTGGGCACATAGAGGTTGAGCACCCGCACCCCATCGATCAGGGCGCTGATCACCCGCTTCTGTTGGCTCAGCCCTGGCGCCTCCGGATCGCCGCTCAGCAGGGCATCGAAGCCGATCTGCACGTCGTCGAGCGGCAGCCGGCTGGCGATTGCCACGCCGTTGTAGGCCTTCTGGCCGCTGATGGCCAGTTGATAGCCCAGCTGTTCGAAGGCCTCCCGCGGGAATAGCTCGTCGGTCACCTTGGTTTCCTGCAGGCACAGCACCTCCGGCTGCTCCTGCTCCAGCCAGGCCAGCACCTGCTCCAGCCGGGTGCGCACCGAATTCACGTTCCAGCTGGCGATGCGCATCGGGAGAAGGGGGCGGTGCAGGGGCTCCGGATGGAACACCTAGCATTGGCTGAGGAACACTGATTGGTCAGCGCATGGACCGTCGTCTCGTCGTGCTCACCGCCGCTGCGGCCTCCCTGCTGGCCGCTGGGGTTGCTCCCGCCCGGGCCGACTACACCGGCGGCATGTCGACCCAGGAGCAGAGGCTCTACGACTACGGCCCCAGCGGCACCAATGGCACCCCCAAGGGCTCCTCACTCCTCGATTCAGGCAACCCCCTGGATCTGATGAACAAGCTGCGCAAGGGCACGGCCATGGACGACGCCACCAACCCCACCGACGCCATCGACGCGGCCCTCAAGGCGCTGGAGGCCCAGGCTCCGGCACCGCGCGTGAAGCCTGGTTCGGTTTCGGCGCCGCTGGTGAAGGCCCCTTGAGGCCGGCCAGGCCCCAGCTGGCGGCCACCTGATCCAGGCGGGGGTCGCCCTTCTCGCCTTGCCGCCTGCGGGCCAGGGCCAGGGTCTCCTGGGCGGCCTTGGTGTCGCCCTGCTGCTGTTGCAACACCGCGAGCGCCAGCAAGGGCCGGGGATCGCTGGGAAAATCGCCGGCGAGCTTGCCGTAGAGGGCCGTGGCCTCGGCAGGCCGCTGCTGGCGCTGCAGCAGATCGGCCAGCAGCAGGCCGATCGGCAGCTGTTGCGGCTGCGGCGTGGGCTTGCCGGTTTTCTCCATCAGCGCCCTCAGCTGAGCTTCGGCCTCCTTGCCGCGGCCCTGCTCCAGCTGCAGCAGCGTCATCAGCTGCAGGGCCTCAATGCGATCCGGTTTCAGATTGAGCAGTTGGCGCAGCTCCCGCTCGGCGCCGGCGCGGTCGTTGCCATGGCGGCGCACTTCAGCCAGCAGCAGCCGCAGCTGCCACTGGTCTGGGTGCTGGTCGGCCAGTTGTTCCAGCAGTGCCGTGGCCTCCTTGGTGTCGCCCAGGGCCAGCAGCACCTCCAACAGCCGCTGCCGGTCGGCCTGGCTCGCGGAGCCCTGGGCCATGCGCTCCTGCAGCACGGTGGCCTGCCGCTCCAGGGCGTCGCGGGAGCGGGCCTGGCCAGAGCCACCGCTGCGCTGCCCCAGCCACCAGCCCCCCGCCAACGACAACCCCATCAGCACCACAGCGCCAAGGGCGAGCAGCGGGCCGGGGCGGGGAGTGGCGCTCAGGCGTGGCGGCATGGTTCAGCCAATGGGTGGCTCCAAGTCTGGAGCCTCCACCGGGCTGGTTACATTGGCCGCCGGGCCCAGGACATCACGAGCGCCCAGAGGGTTCCAGCCACGATGCGTCACCATCCCATTCCCCCGGTCAGCGAGCCGATGCAGTACCGGGCCATCGGTGTGGTGCGGGGGACCTACCTGCCCGCCAACCCCGAGCAGCTCACCCGGGGCCTCATCCGCACCGAGGACGGCACGGAGATCGACGCCGTGGTGCTGGGCAGGGTGCTGACGCTGATGCGCCGCCACCTCGACCTGAGCAAGCCCCACCTCTGGGTGGCCTATCCCCGCTACCGCGAGGAGGGTCAGCTGCACCTGCAACTGGTGGGCGTCTGGGAACCCAGCACCCTGGCGGCCACTGCCATCGCCACCGAGAGCGCCAGCGAGGCCGCTGCCCCCCCCAGCGATGCGCTGCCGGAGGGCGACGACTACTTCTCCGTGCGCGGTGAGTTGATCTACACCCGTCCAGAGGATGGAAACATCGTGGTGAAGATCCGCCAGCAACCCCGCCCGGACGGCATCCGCCCGACCCCGTTCAAGCTGCAGCT
>RGNC01000160.1 GCA_010029175.1 Synechococcaceae bacterium WB8_1B_136
AGCCACTGGCCGGCCCGCAGCACCCGCCGCTGGGGCGAGCGGGCCAGCAGCTCGCTCCAGCTTGATGCCCCCAGCACGAGCAGGTCGGCCGGCGCGCCGGGGCGCACCACGCCATCCCACTCCAGCTGCAGCAGCCGCGAGGGCACCGTGGTGAAGGGCATCAACCCCTGGCGGCTCCAGGGGGCCAGCTGGGCGGTGAGCAGGGCCAGCCGCAGCGGTTCGAGCGGATCGAAATCGCCGCCTGGAAACCAGGGGTCCTGCACGTTGTCGGCGCCGATGGCCACCGGCACACCGGCCTGCTGCAGCAAACGCACCGGCGCCAGGGGCCGCTCGGCGGTGGTGAGCTGGTGGCGGCGACCCAGCAACCAGAAGTTGGTGCTGGGCAGGGCCACCACCGCCAGCTCCAGGGCGGCCATGCGCTCCACCAGCCGGCGCCGCGGCCCCTCCGCCAGCAGACCAAGGCTGCTGCTGTGGCTGCAGCAGATCGGCACCGCCGGGCGCTGGCGCTCCAGCAGGTCCACCAGCAAGCGCACGCCGCGGCCCGGTTGCTCGCCCCCCTCATCCACGTGCAGATCGATGCCGCAGCCCAGCCGATCGGCGAGGCGCAGCAGCCTCAACAGATCCTGGCGATCCGCCTGGCCGCGGGGGTAGGGCGGCCCCAGCACGCCGCCCAGCAGACCACCGGCCCGGGCCACCCGCACCGCCAGGGCCTCCCCGGCCACTGAGCCCCAGAAAGCCAGCGGCACCAGGGCCACCAGCTGCAGTGCCATGCGCCCCCGCCAGCGCTCCCGCAACGCCAGCAGGGCCTCCCAGCTGGGCTCCGCCACCGCTCCGCCGCTGTCCACATGGCTGCGCAGGCCCCGCAGACCCTGCCGCCAGGCCCGCTGCAGGGCCGCTTCGCCCCGCTCCAGCACCTGCGCCGCGCTGCGGAGCTCCCCCTCGCGCAGGTTGGCGGCCAGGGCGCCCGCCATGGTGCCGGCCCGGTTGGGAAAGCTGCTCCAGCTGAAGGCCTTGTCGAGATGCACGTGGGCATCCACCAGGGGCGTCAAGGCCAGGGGCAGGGAATCCGTTCCCGGCGCGGCGGCCAGGGCGTGGATGGCCGCCACGCGCCCCTCGGCCAGCTGCAGCTCCACGGCCAGCAGCCCATCGGCGTCGCCGCAGGGGAGATCGACCCGCTGGGGATCCAGCAGTGCTCGGGGCAGGCGCAACCGCAGGCTTGCCGCCATCAGCGCTGGGCCGGCTCGGTGTTGCTGGAGGCCTTCAGCAGCACCAGCTGCCCGGCCCCCGCCAGGGTGAGGGCCTGGTAGCGGGGCACCGACACACCTGGCAGCACGGCCTGGCCACCCACCTCAGTGGTGTAGAGGCTGAACAGCCCCAGATTGGTGCGATGGGTGCCCTGGGCGGCGATCGCCCCGAGGGCATGGCGCTGGCTGGCGATCAAGCGCGGGCAGTCGCGCACCACCAGCTGCACCACCATCGGCAGGCCATGGCTGCCGCACAGCTCGTGGGAGGCCAGCTCCACCAGCTGCTCGCCGGCGAAGGCCTCGAACTCCACCGGGCCCGGATTGCTCCAGGCCAGCGCCGCGCCCACTCCGGCCGTCAGCGCAGCCCAGGGCCACCAGGAACCACCACCAGAGCAGGCCATGCCAAACCGCCGCACCACACGTTGATAAGATGGCCAAGCCCTGGCGGGCGTAGCCAAGTGGTTAAGGCAGCGGATTGTGATTCCGCCATTCGGGGGTTCAAGTCCCCTCGCTCGCCCCTTCCACCACCCCCGGCGGCTCCCTGAGCCATCGGGGGTTTCATCTATGGCAGCGCAGACGGTTGCAGCGGAGAGACGGGCAAGGCGTCCAGCAGCCCATCCCCGCCCTGCCGCACCGGATCACAGCAGGGCAGGCCGGTGGCGGCACCGATCTGCGCCACGGCGGCCGCGGCCGCGGCCGGCGCCAATGCAGCGGTGTTGAGGGCGATGGCCCGCACCCGTGGCCGAAGGCCATCGGGGCGCCCCAGGGCCGCCAGCGCCTCCGTGCAGGCGATCAACTCCGGCAGGGGCGGAATCGCCACCGCTGGCGCCCCCGGCCGGGTGCGCACGTGGGTCTGGCCGGCGCGATGCACCAGCAGCAGATCCGTGGGCTGGCTGCCGCGCATCAGCGGCAGGGTGGCCGTGGATCCCGGATGGGCCAACGAGCCCTGGCCCTCCACCAGCACGAGGGCCTCGGCGCCGGCCCCCTCGGCGGCGGCCAGTACGGCCCGCTCCACGGCGCCGGCGGCGTAGTCCACCCGCACGGCATCGAGGGCCACCCCCTGGCCACTGATCAGGATCCCCGCCTGGCCCGTGCCCACAAAGCGGGCCTCACGGCCGCGGCGCCGGGCGGCGGCCAAAAGCTCCAGGCAGGCGCTCATCTTGCCCACGGCCATGTCTGTTCCCACCGCCAACAACCGCCGGCAGGGCAGGGCGGCGGCGCGGGCGGTGGCCACCTCCAGGCCCTGGGGCTCCAGGCGCAGATCCCAGATCCACTGGCCCGGAGCCAGGGGCACCGCGGCGAACTCCGGATCGTCCGCCAGGCGGCTGTGCAGCCCGCTGGCCAGATTCAGGCCGGCCCGCAAGGCCACCAGCACATCGGCGCGCATCTCCACCGGCAAACGACCGCCGGAGGGGGCCAGGCCCACCACCGCCACCGCCGGGCCGCAGGCCAGGGCCTCCGCCATCGAGGCCACCACGGGCAGCGGCCTAGGGATGCCGGTGATCGCCTCGAGATCACCGCCGGCATGGGCCGGATCGATCACGGCCACGATCGGCCCCGGGCGGTAGCGCAGCATCGCCAGGCCGGTCTTGCCGGAGAGGTTGTCGAGGCCGCCGTGCAGCAACAGCACCAGCGGGGCATCGGGGCTGAGCATCAGGAAACCTCCCGGTTCGCCAGCGGCAGCGCCTGCGACCCCAGGCCCGGCCGCGGCGAGGGCCGCAGCACGTCGCCCTGGCGCTCAGGACCTTCATACGGATCGTCGAGCAGGTTGAGGTGGCTGTCGAGATCGGGCCAGCGCACCAGCGGCAGCAGCTGGGCCCCAGCGCTGTTCAGCAGGCCGCCGTCGGAATAGCAGCCCAGCATCACCCCCAACCCCAGCCGCCGGGCCGTGCGCGCCATCAGCAGGCCCTCCCCCAGGCCACCGCACTTCACCAGCTTGATGTTGATGCCGTCCACATGGGGGGCCAGGCGCAGCAGATCGGCCAGGTCCCAGCAGCTCTCATCGGCGATCAGCGGGATCGGCGCCACACCGCGCAGGGCCGCGAAGCCAGCCGTGTCGGCCGCGGCATCGTTGAGCGGCGCCAGGGGCTGCTCCACCAGCGCCACCCCCTGCTCTGCCAGCCAGGGAATCATCGCGTGGGCCGTGGCCAGATCCCAGCCGCCGTTGGCATCCACCTGCAGCAGATCACCGGGCCGCAGGGCGCCGCGCACCGCCTGCACCAGGGCCCGGTCGTGCTCCGATCCATCGGGGCTGCCCAGCTTGAGCTTGATGCGGGTGGCCGGCAGCTGCAGCCGCCAGCGCTCGAGCCGCGCCAGCACAGCCGAGGGCTCCCCCAGCCCGAGGGTCACGCTGGTGGCGACACAGGCACTCGGATCCAGGCTCCAGAGCCGGTGCAGCGGCTGATTCCACCGCTGGCCCCACCAATCGTGCAGGGCCAGATCGAGGCCGCAACGGGCCGGAGGGCTCAGGCTCGCCAGCAGTGGCTCCAGGGCCTGCAGCGGCTGCGGCTCCAGACCCTCCAGCCGGGGCGCCAAGGCCTCCAGCTCGGCGGCGATGGCGTCGGTGTCGTAGGCGCGGTGGCCGGTGTCGAAGCCACCGGTCTCCCCCAGGCCGCGGCTGCCGTCGTGGTCGAGCTGCACCACCAGATGCTCCACGGCGGCCGTGCTGCCGCGGCTGATGGCCAGCGGCACGGCCTTGGTGAGGCGAAAGCGGCGCAGGCTCAGACGCATTGGCAGTGGCGCATTGGCAGTGGCGCATCGGCAACGCACATCCCAGCCGGCGACGCAGCCGCCGGCTGGCCTCAAGCTGGCACGGATTGCCCCAGGCGGCACGCGGCCACCGCGGGCCCGGGATCAGCTCAGAGCCACTCTCCTGAAATCTGTACAGATCGAGCGCTTCTGTACAGATTTCAGGAGAGTGCGGCCGAGGGCCACCACCCAGGACATCCGCTGCGGGCCAGCGCCGGTTCGCCCATGGCCGAGACTGAACCCATGAGCACGGCACTCCCCACCAGCCCAGCACCCACAACCGCGGCCGGCCGCGGCAGCTACTGGATCACCACCTTCGGCTGCCAGATGAACAAGGCGGATTCCGAGCGCATGGCCGGGATCCTGGAATCCATGGGCTACCGCGAGGCCCAGGCGGAGCTGGAGGCCGATCTGGTG
>RGNC01000017.1 GCA_010029175.1 Synechococcaceae bacterium WB8_1B_136
ACAACAGCTGTTGGCGGCTGTGGCTGAGGCTCACGCAACCGGCCCCCGGCGGCAGCCGGGGCGGGGCCCCGGGGGGGCTGTGCAGGGGAACCTCTCCTGGGGGCAGCCCCAGCAGTGGCGCGAGCACCCGGCGCAACAGCGCCCGGCTGATGCCGTAGCGGGCCTGCAGGGCGGGGGGCAGCTGGCGGCACCAGCTCCGCTCCTGGTCGCTGAGCAGGGCCTGTACCTGCTCCGGCTCCAGCTGCAGGGGCAGCAGCCACAGGCAGGGGTGTTCGGGCAGCGAAGGCTTCAGGGCTCCCCCTAGGCTCGCGCCCATTCTCCTCAAGGCAGCTTCCATGGCCCTGCAGATCGGCGATGCCGCCCCCCAGTTCACCCTGCCCGATCAGAGCGGCCAGGAGGTGAGCCTCAGCGACTTCCGCGGCACCCGCGTGGTGATCTACTTCTATCCCAAGGACGACACCCCGGGCTGCACCAAAGAGGCCTGCAACTTCCGCGACCAGTGGAGCGCCTTCGAGCGGCATGGCATCGCGGTGCTGGGCATCAGCAAGGACGGCGCCACCAGCCACGCCAAGTTCATCGCCAAGTACGAGCTGCCCTTCACCCTGCTCACCGACGCCGAACCCTGTCCGGTGGCCGAGAGCTACGGCAGCTACGGCCTGAAGAAATTCATGGGCCGCGAATACATGGGCATGATGCGCCACACCTTCGTGGTGGATGGCGACGGCAAGATCGAGAAGATCTACCTCAAGGTGAAGGCCGAAACCATGGCCGAAGACATCCTCAAGGACCTCGCTCTGGCCTGAGCCCCGCCAACTCCGCCAGGGCTTCCAGGCCCAGATCCGGAGCCCAGCGGAAGGGGATGCCCAGGCGCTCCAGTTCCGGCGCCAGCGCCTCGGCATCGCCGCCGGTGAGCCACAGCTGCCAGCGCTGAAGCTCGGGGCTGCTGCCCTGCCGCCCCGAGCCTTCCTGAACCAGCTCCGCCCAGGCTCCGGCAATGGCGGCCCCACAGGCCCGCAGACAGCCACTGGCCATGGCCTCGGCCGTGGCCTCCGGCCATGGGGGCAACGGGTTGAGCTGAGCGCCGGCCTCCAGGTGGGGCAACAGCGCCGTGCCGCTGCCCAGGGCCCGCAGCTGCAGGCCCAGCCCCGCACTGATCCGACCACCCGCAAAACATCCCTCCGCGTCCACGCGCGTGAGGCTCAGGGCCGTGCCGGCATCGGCCACCAGCACGCCACCGCCCCGCTGGCAGCGCCAGGCCCACCAGCCCGCCAGCGCCCGGTCGATGCCCAGCCAGGCCGGGGCCCGGCGCAGGGGCACCCGCTCGATCCGCAGCTGCCGCTCGGGGGGCAGGCCCAGGCCCTGGGGCACGGTGCCCACAGCGGCCCAGGCCGCCAGCTCCGGCCAGCCCTGCTCCAGGTGCGGCGCCAACGGCGGCGGCTGGTGCCAGCTCGCCAGGGCACCATCCCCCAGGGCCGCCCAGTGCCAATGGCTGTTGCCGATCAACAGCACGCGCTCCGGGAACGGCCCCCGAGCGCGCTCCACCTCAGATCCCCTCCCCGCCAACACCCGGCAAGTGAATGCCGCATTCCTGCTTGAGCCCCCCGAAACGGGTGGCACGGCCGCTGCTGCTGCCGTCATCGGGGCCGCTGGAATGCCAGTCGCCCACCGTGGAGTAGCCCTTGTCAAACAGGGGGTGCTGGGGCAGCTGGTGCTGCTGCATGTAATAGAAAACGTCTTTGCTGGTCCAGTCCAGCAGCGGCCGCAGGGCCCAGCGACCCCGCACCTGCTCCAGGGGTTGCATGCCCTTGCGGTGGTCCGTCTGACGACCGCGCACCCCACTGGCCCAGCAGCTCACCCGGAGATCGGCGAGAGCCCTGTCGAGGGGCTCCACCTTGCGGATGCGGTGGTAGAGCTCCAGATCTCCCACCTCCCCGGTGCTCCACAGCTGGCCGTGCAGGGCCTCCATGCGGGCCGGGCTCATCTCCGCCTGCGCCACCCTCACGTCGATGCCCAGCAGATCCATCAGGGTCTGGGCGTACTGGTAGGTCTCGGGGGGCAGGTAGCCGGTATCCACCCAGATCACCGGCACGGTGGCCGGCAGCTGGCTCACCAGATGCAGCGACACGGCCGATTGAATGCCGAAGCTGGTGGTGAGGGCAAAGCCCTCGCCGAACTGCTCCAAACCCCAGCGCATCCGGCCCAGGGCGTCGGCCTGGTCCAGCTCGCGGCAGGCCTGCTGGGGATCAAAGCCGGTGGGGATGGCCGTGGCAGCGCTCATTGTCATGCCCCCATCTTCCAATGCCGCCGTTGCTGGTTAGGGTTCGGCCATCACCGTTGCGCCGGTCATCGCCCCCTCCACCGTGGCCGAGTCCTCCCCCGTCGTGATCGTTGGCGGCGGCTTCGGCGGCCTCTCGACGGCGCTGCAGCTGGCCCAGCACCCCAACCACCCACCGCTGCTGCTGATCGAGCCGCAGGAGCGCTTTCTGTTTCTGCCCCTGCTCTATGAGCTGCTCAGCGCGGAGCTGAGCCGCTGGCAGATCGCTCCCCCCTACGCCGATCTGCTCGCGGGGCAGGGCATCGCCTGGCTGCGCGACCGCGTGGCCACCATCGACACCGACAGCGCCACCCTGCGCACCGAGGGGGGCCGGGAGCTCCGCTACGGCCAACTGGTGATCGCCACCGGGGGGCGGCCGGAAAGCTTCGGCATCCCTGGAGTGGAGCAGCATGCCCTGGGCTTCCGCAGCCTGGCCGACGTGGAGCGGCTGCAGCGGCTGGTGCAGACCCTGCGGCAGCGGCGGCGCCCCCTGCAGCGCCTGGTGGTGGTGGGGGCAGGGGCCAGCGGCGTGGAACTCGCCTGCAAGCTCGCCGACCTGCTGGAGGGCAGTGCGGTGATTGAACTGGTGGAGCAGGGGGCGGAGCTGCTGCCGGCCTCCAAGGCCTTCAACCGCGACCAGGCCCGCCTGGCCCTGCAGCGGCGCGACATCCGCCTGCGCACCGGCACCCGCGTGGTGGCGGTGGGGGCCGATGGCCTGGAGCTCAGCCGGTCGACCCAGACCGATGGGGGCCAGCACCTCCAGGCCGACGCCGTGATCTGGACCGCTGGGGTGGCGGGCTGCGTGCCCGCGATCAGCCCGCCGCTGGCCCTGGATCGCCGCGGCCGGCTGCTCTGCAACGCCGACCTGAGCGTGGCGGGCCTGAGCCAGGTGTTTGCCCTCGGCGATGCTGCGTCCTGCCCTGCCGACGACACGGCCCCAGACGCCAACCTGCCGACCAGCGCCCACCCAGCCACGGCCCAGGTGGCCTACCAACAGGCGGAACAGCTGGCCGCCAATCTGCTGCGTGCCCGGGCCGGCGAGCCGCTGCTGCCCTTCCAGTGGAGGGATCTGGGGGAGATGCTGGGGCTCGGCATCGGCCAGGCCAGCATCACCGGCATGGGCATCACCCTGGCGGGCCCGGCTGCCTACCAGCTGCGGCGGCTGGCCTACCTGGCCCGGCTGCCGGGGCTGCAGCAGAAGCTGAAGGTGGCCGCCGGCTGGCTGGCGGCCTGGAGCTGACACCAGCCATGGGCCAGCACCCCGGAACACAGCTCCAGCCCCCTCGCGGACTGCTGCTGGACGCCATGGGCACCCTGATCGGCCTGCGGGCATCGGTGGGCAGCACCTACGCCAGCCTTGCCGCGGACCATGGCGTGGCGGTGGAGGCCAGCGCCATTGATCGGGTGTTCCCCGCCATCTACCGGGCCGCGCCACCCCTGGCCTTCCCGGGCCTGAGCGGAGCGGCGCTGCTGGAGGCCGAACAGCAGTGGTGGATCAGCCGCATCGCCGAGGCCTTCGCCGCCTGCGGCCATCCGGAGCCCCTGCCGGAGGCCCTGGGCCCGGCGCTGTTCGCCCAGTTCGCCCGGCCCGACCTGTGGCGGGTGTACCCGGATGTGGATGGACAGCTGCGGCAGTGGAAGCAGCGGGGCCTGCAGCTGGCGGTGGTGAGCAACTTCGACCAGCGCCTGCTCGGCCTGCTGGAGGGGCTGGCCCTGGCGGACCTGTTCAGCGCCGTGGTGGTGTCCAGTGCGGTGGGAGCCGCCAAACCGGATCCCCGGCCCTTTCACTGCGCCCTTGAGGCCCTGGCCCTGGCCCCCGCTGAGGCCTGGCACGTGGGGGACAGCCCGGAGGACGAGGCCGGAGCGCGCGCCGCCGGTGTGCGCTGTGTGCTGATCCGGCGCCCCGGGCCCGCCGGCGCCGCTTGAAACAGTCGGTGCTGCTGGGCCGCACCGCCGGCCTGCGCCCCGCCATGGTGCGGCGGCTGGAGCGCCTCAGCCACCGGCGCCACCCGGAGAGCAGCGGCGCGGATCTGCTCAGCCTGCAGCGGCTGGCCGAGGCGAGCATGGAGCTTGAGCTGCCCCTCAGCCTGGTGATCGACAGCCGCGGCCTGTGCCGGCTGCTGTGGGTGGGGCCCCTGGAGCAGTCGGGACGGCTGCTGGAGCGCCTGCCGGGAGGGCCGCGCCGCCAGGGCGGTGGACTGCGCCTGATCACCTGCGTGGGCCGTGCCAGGCAACTGGCGCCCCAGGGCAGCGAGGCGGTGGTGGGGCTGGATGTGCAGCCACGGCTGTGGCTGCGCTACGCCGACAGGCCCCGACCGGGCGGCCAGTGGCCGGCGGCAGCCTTCGCCCCGGATGCAGCCATCGTGCCGGAAACAGCCATCGCGCCGGATACAGCCCCCGGCGAACCCTGGCAGGAGCTGATCAGCGCCCAGCTCGACGACCTGTGCACCTATGCCCCGCCGGAGCCCCGGAGCCATCCGGCAGCGGCACGGCTCCGGGAGGCCAGCAGCGGTGGCGAGCGGGTGCTGCTGCTGGTGCTCAGTCCCGCAGATGCCGAGGAGGCCCGGCGCCAGATCGCCGAACTGGAAGGCCTGGTGCGCAGCGCCGGCGCCACCCCCGTGGGTCTGGTGGTGCAGCGCAAGGCCCAGGGCCCCGGCCACACCCTCTGGGGGGAGGGCAAGCTGCGGGAGGCCGCCCTGGAGGCGCGGCGCCTCGGCGCCAGCCTGGTGGTGACCGACCGGGAACTCTCCCCGGCCCAGGCCCGCAACCTGGAGCAGCTGCTGGATCTGCCGGTGAGCGACCGCAGCGAGCTGATTCTCGACATCTTTGCCCAGCGGGCCGCCAGCGGCGCCGGCCGCCTGCAGGTGGAGCTGGCGCAGCTGCGCTACCGCCTGCCCCGCCTCGCCGGCCGCGGCCTGAGCCTCTCGCGCCAGGGGGGAGGCATCGGCACCCGCGGCCCCGGCGAGACCCAACTCGAGAAAGACCGCCGCGCCATCGCCCGCCGCATCGACAAGCTGCAACGGGATGTGCAGGCGCTCGGGGAGCACCGCGCCCGGCTGCGGGCCAGCCGCCACGGCCTGCGGCGCCTGGCCCTGGTGGGTTACACCAACGCCGGCAAGAGCTCGCTGCTCAATGCCCTGAGCAAGCCGGCGGCGGGGGAGGCCGTGCTGGCGGAAAACAAGCTGTTCGCCACCCTCGATCCCACCACCCGCCGCATCAGCCGGGCCGATCCAGCCGGCGGCCGGCCCCAGACGCTCCTGCTCACCGACACCGTGGGCTTCATCCGCGACCTGCCCCCACCACTGCTGGAGGCCTTCCGCTCCACCCTGGAGGAAACCCTGGAGGCGGATGGGTTGCTGCTGGTGGTGGACCTCTCCGATCCCGGCTGGGTCGAGCAGGTGCGCACGGTGAACGCCATCCTCGACGGGCTCGGCAGCACCGCGCCCCGGCTGCTGATCGGCAACCAGATCGACCGCTGCCCCGCCGCGGCCCTCGACCGGGCCCGCAGCCTCGATCCCGGGGTGCTGTTCATCTCCGCCACCGGCGGGCTGGGCCTGCAACACCTGCGCGACTGGCTGTTCAGCGACGCGACACCGGATTCGCAGCGGGGGTTGTAGCGGCGGCCACAACACAGCCCGGCCGGGGCTCCAAACCGCGGCAGGGCTGTGGCAGCATCGGTCGGTTTCACGCTTCGCAACAGGCCATGGCGCTGCAGCTCGGCGATACCGTTCCCGACTTCACCCAGGATTCCCAGCTGGGTCCGATCAATCTCTACGACTTCGCCGGCGACAGCTGGGTGGTGCTGTTCTCCCACCCCGCCGACTACACCCCGGTCTGCACCACCGAGCTGGGCGAGGTGTCGCGCCTGCGCCCGGAATGGGAGAAGCGCAACGTGAAAACCATTGCCCTGAGCGTGGATTCCGCCGAGAGCCACAAGGGCTGGATCAACGACATCAACGAGACCCAGCACACCTCGGTCGACTACCCGATCCTGGCCGACGCCGACAAGAAGGTGGCCGATCTCTACGGGATGATTCACCCGAATTCCCTCAACAACCTCACGGTGCGTTCGGTGTTCATCATCGACCCCAACAAGAAGCTGCGCCTGCAGATCACCTACCCCGCCAGCACCGGCCGCAACTTCGATGAGATCCTGCGGGTGATCGATTCCCTGCAGCTCACCGACCACCACTCCGTGGCCACCCCGGTGAACTGGAAGGACGGCGACGACTGCGTGGTGGTGCCCTCCATCCCCACCGACGAGGCCCGCAACAAGTTCCCCAAGGGGGTCACCGAAATCCGGCCCTACCTGCGCCTCACCCCTCAGCCCAACAAGTGAGCCACCGCTGATGCGGGTGTTGGGGTTGATGAGCGGCACCAGCGCCGATGGCGTTGATGCCGTGTTGGCCAGCTTCAGCGGCCCTCCCCAACGCCCCCGCTGGCGCCTCCTGGAGAGCGCCAGTGCCCCCTACCCCGACGCCCTGCGGCGCCGGCTGATCGCCGCGGGCCAGGGAGAGGCCCTCACCGCCGCCGATCTGCTCGAGCTGGGGGAGGCCCTCACCGAGGCCCAGGCCGCCGCTGCCCGCGCCTGCGACCCCACCGGCTCCGCGCAGCTGGTGGGCTGCCACGGCCAGACCCTCTGGCATCGCCCCCCCAGTAGTGGCCGCCGCGGCGCCAGCTGGCAGCTCCTGCAGGGCCCGCTGCTGGCCCAGCTGCTGGGGGCCCCGGTGGTGTTCGACTTCCGCTCCGCCGACCTGGCCCTCGGCGGCCAGGGGGCACCGCTGGTGCCAGCCGCCGACGACGCCCTGCTGCCCGCCATCGGCGGCTGGCGAGCCCTGCTCAACCTGGGGGGCATCGCCAACCTTACCCTGCTGCCCCCTGCAGCGGGCCCCGATCGCCAGGCCCAGGTGCTGGGCTGGGATTGCGGGCCCGCCAACACCCTGCTGGACCTGACGGTGCAGCACTTCAGCCAGGGACGCCTGAACTTCGATGCCGATGGCCGCTGGGCCCGCCGCGGCCGGGTGCACGAGGCTGTAGTTCAGCGCTGGCTTGAGGAGCCCTACTTCCAGCAGGCGCCCCCGAAATCCACGGGCCGTGAGCTGTTCGGCCGCCTCGATCTGGAACGCCGCCTCGGCGATCTGGGCCAGCCCCTGGATGCGGCGGATGCCCTGGCCACCCTCACCGCCTTCACGGCGGCCGTGGTGGCCAATGATCTGCGCCGGGCGCCGGCGGTGCTGGAGCTGCTGGTGGCCGGAGGGGGCGCCCGCAACGGCCTGCTGATGGAGGAGCTGAGGCGGCGCTGCCGCGGCCTGCAGGTGCGTCCGCTGGCGGAACTGGGCATCGGCGCCAGCGAGCGGGAACCCCTGGCCTTCGCCCTGCTGGCCTGGTGGCATCAGCAGGGGCACCCCGGGTCGCTGCCCTCGGTCACCGGGGCGCCGGAAGCGGCGCTGCTGGGGGTGTGCGCCTGGCCCCCCACGCAGCGGCCCCGGAGTTGCAGGTCAACAACCGCCACGATCCGGAACGCCTTCAGCCCACTGTTCATACGCTGAAGATCCATTGCTGCCCGTTGTGCCATGAGCGCCGGCAACGCCCCCAGCCTCTACGAGCGCATCCGTGCCGACCATGCCCTCACCCAGGAGCTGTTCCGCCAGGCCCTCCAGGACCCCTCAGGCACCCTCAGCCGCATCTGTGAGCTGGGTGGCAGCTGGGGGCTGCCGGTGAGCCGCGAGGAGGTGAAGGCCCACCTGGCCAGCGTCGATGACGCCGACACCAAGCAGTGGCTGCTGAAGGCCCGGGGCGGCCTCTAACTGGGCACGGCGGGCGGGGATCCTCGGCCGCCGATCCTGGCCCATCCAACTGAAGAACAGCCAGTAGCTCACGATGGCCAAGCCGGCGGCCACCACCAGGGCTGCCACCTGTTCCAGACGCTTCACCATGGCGTTCGGCGCCTGCAGAACACCGACCAGTCTGCAGGCCAGGGGGGATGATGCAGATCAGAACGGGCCAGCGAGCCCTGATCGGCTCACCCTTCCTGGCCCCACCCTGTGCTCCGCCTCGAACGCGTTTCCAAGATCTATCCCACCGGTGAGGTGCTGCGGGACATCACCTGGGAGGTGAAGCCCGGCGACCGCATCGGCCTGGTGGGGGTGAACGGTGCCGGCAAATCCACCCAGATGCGCATCATCGCCGGCCTGGAGGAGCCCACCAGCGGCCAGGTGGTGAAGCAGGGGGATCCCCGCATCGTGTATCTGCAGCAGGAATTCGATGTGGATGTGCGCCGCACGGTGCGCGATGAGCTGTTCCAGGCCTTCGGCGAGGCGGCGCTGGTGCTCAACCGCAAGCATGCGGTGGAACATGACATGGCCAGCGAGAAGGCCGCCAGCGACCCCGACCACCTCGAGGAGCTGATCCACGAACTGGGCCGGCTGCAGGAGCGCTTCGAGGCCCTGCACGGCTACGAGCTCGATGCACGCATCGACAAGCTGCTGCCCACCATCGGCTTCACGCCCGAGGGGGCCGAGCTGCTGGTGGGCGACTACTCCGGCGGCTGGCAGATGCGGATCGCCCTGGGCAAGATCCTGTTGCAGGAGCCCGATCTGCTGCTGCTGGATGAACCCACCAACCACCTGGATGTGGAGACGATCCAGTGGCTGGAGAACTACCTCTGCAGCCAGAGCGTACCGCTGGTGGTGATCAGCCACGACCGGGCCTTCCTGGACCGGGTGTGCAACCAGATCGTGGAAACCGAGCGGGGCGTGTCGCGCTGCTACCTGGGCAACTACAGCCAGCATCTGGAGCAGAAGGCCCTGGAGCGCGAGGCCAGCCAGGCCGCATTTGAGCGCCAGCAGAAGGAATTGGCCACCCAGCAGGCCTACATCGACCGCTTCCGCGCCAGCGCCACCCGTTCCACCCAGGCCAAGAGCCGCGAAAAGCTGCTCGACAAGGTGGAGCGGATCGAGGCCCCGATCGAGAGCGTGGGTGGCCCGCGCTTCCAGTTCCCACCGGCGCCCCGCAGCGGCCGGCTGATCGCCGAGATCAAGGATCTCAGCCACAGCTACAACGACAAGATCCTGTTCCTGGAGGCCAATCTGGAGGTGGAGCGGGGCGATCGCATCGCCTTCGTGGGCCCCAACGGCGCCGGCAAATCCACGCTGCTGCGGCTGGTGATGGGCACGGAAACGCCCGATGAGGGCCGCGCCAGCCTGGGGGAGCACAACGTGATCGCCGGCTACTTCGAGCAGAACCAGGCCGAGGCCCTGGATCTGTCCAAAACCGTGATCGACACCCTGTTCGAGGCGGTGCCCGACTGGACCCAGACCCAGGTGCGTTCGCTGCTGGGCAGCTTCTGCTTCAGCAACGACGCCGTGTTCAAGGAGGTGGGCAAGCTGAGCGGCGGCGAGAAGGCCCGCCTGGCCCTGGCGCTGATGCTGCTGCAGCCCTGCAACCTGCTGGTGCTGGATGAGCCCACCAACCACCTCGACATCCCCGCCAAGCAGATGCTCGAAGACGCCCTGATGGAGTACGAGGGGGCGGCGCTGGTGGTGAGCCACGACCGCTACTTCGTGTCGCGGGTGGCCAACAAGATCGTGGAACTGCGCGACGGCGAGCTGGTGCTCTACCGGGGCGACTACGCCTACTACCAGGAGAAGAAGGCCGAGGAGGCCGCTGAGGTGGAGGCCCGGCGCCAAGCCAGCGAAGCCGAGGCCAAGCGCAAGGCCAACCGCGAGAAGCAGAAGGCCAAGGAAGCCAGGCACAAACAACTTCACATGGGACTAGGCATGAGAACTCATTGTTCTGGGCCTGGGGGAACTGTGTGCATAGGCTGACCATATCCCCCTCACGGCGAGGCTCCATGAGCACTCCAGGCAGCTTTTCTGCGCCGCTCTCCCACGGCGGAACCCAGCCCCATCAGCCGCTCTCCCCCGCCCACGGGCACGGCCAGGAGCATGCGGGGGCAGCGGATGCGGTGAGCACCTATTTCGAGTGCATCACGGCCTGCTCGATCGACGACGGCGAATGCGTGACCCGCTGCGTTGAAGTGCTGCGCGAGGAGGGCTGAGCCCGTGCCGCTCGGAAACATTTCGTAGCGTTGTGGCGGTCCCGATGATCCATCGCGTCAGCCGCCATGTCAGAACCGCTCGCCCTCAGCCTTGGCCAGCAATTCGAGCTGGAGCGCATGAACCGGGCCATCGAGTCGACCGCTGATCTGCAGGCCCTGCAGGGCCTGGCCAAGCAACTGCTGCTGGCCTGGCACAGCCAGAAGGCCGCCACCCAATGGGTGATGCGCCAGCAGCTCGAGGGACCGCCACGGTTCGGGACCGGACAGGCCCCCTCAGCGGGCCATCAGGGATGAGAGCTCGCCAGGAATCACCTGCAGGTTGATCTGCTGGCCGCCGCGCTGTAGGCTGAGGGCCATGGCCCGGCCCACCCCGTTGCTCTCCACGAACTGGGTGAGCTGGGCAGGATCCTTCACCGGCTGACCGCCCACGGCGGTGATCACATCGCCGGCCTGCACGCCAGCGCGGGCGGCGGGTCCGGAGGGCATCACACTCCTCACCCGTGCGCCGCTCACCAGGGCACCATTGGCATCCCGCACGGGCTCCAGGGAGACGCCGATCATGGCGTGACTCACCACCCCACTGGCCACCAGCTGCTGGGCGATCGTGCGGGCCCGGTTGATCGGGATGGCGAATCCCAGGCCCGCCCCCGGACCGGAACGCACCAGGGTGTTGATCCCGACCACATCGCCGCTGGCATCCAGCAGCGGACCGCCGGAATTGCCCGGGTTGATGGCGGCATCGGTCTGGATCAACTCCAGCCGCTTGTCAGTGATGCCCAGCTTGGCCGCATTGCGGTTGAGGCTGCTCACGATGCCGAGCGTCACGGTGTTGTCGAGCCCGAAGGGATTGCCCACGGCAATCACCCAGTCGCCCACCTGCAGGGCATCGGAGTTGCCGAGCCGGGCCACGGGCCAGGGGCCAGCCCGCTCCAGCCGCACCACGGCCAGATCGGTGACGTTGTCGGTGCCGACCACCTTCCCCTCGACGCGACGCCCATCCGGCAGGCCCACCACCACCCGGCTGCTGCCCTCCACCACGTGGGCGTTGGTGATCAGCAGGCCGGCGGGGTCGTAGATGAAACCACTGCCCTGGCCGCGCTCCGTGCGCTGGGATGGCGGCTGGGGCGCCTGGCCGGGGGGAAGCCCGAAGAACTGCCGCAGCAGCGGATCCATGAACGGCAGCTGCTGCAGTCCCCCCGATCCGGGCACCACCACGTTGCGCTCCGTGTCGATCGTGACCACCGCCGGGCCGGTGCGCCGCACGGCATCGGCCACGAACGACTGGCGCGCCAGGGCAGCGGCAGGGGCAGCGGCAGGGGCAGCCGATTGGGCCCGCGCTGGCGACGCGGACAGTGCGGAGGGTCCGGCCAGCGCCAGAGCCGAAACCAGGGCCAGGGCCCTCACCCGTGCAGCAGCCATGCGGCCACAACCATGGAGAAGCCACGACCGTAGGCAGATTCCCGGGCCCCAGCCATCCCCCCGGCGGGTGGGATTCCCCGCCCTGCGCTGCGGCAGCCGCGCGACCGGGGGAGCGATGATGGACCCATTCGGTACGCCGGGCTGAACCAGTCCTGCTGTCCATGCCTGTTGTTCTCTCCAAACTGCTGCCCCTGGCCTATGGCGCCTGTTTCCTGGCTCTGCTGTGGCAGGCGTTCCGGGTCATGGGCAGGGGCTATGCCGCCATTCCCCGCCCCGGGGATCAACCCAGCGGGGCCCAGGGCGATCGCACCGGCCGCCTCACCATCCACCCGGAGCTGCTGGATGAGGACGGTCAGCTGACGCGGGACGACCTGCTCACGGTGCGCTTCAGCGGCGACAACGAGCAGCCCGCCTTGCCGAACGACCCCAACTGAGGCCATCGGGGCCCGCCAGCTGGTACAACCATTGCGTGCTTGTGGACATCGGCGGAGGCTGAGGTGGATCAAAGAACCCGGATCGTGGCTGCAGTGCTCAAGGGCCTGAAGCTGCCTCCCCGCTTTCAGCTCAAGCTTGTGAAGGAGGATCCGATCCGCCTGGAACTGATCCTCACGCCCGCCTACGGCAAGGAGCCCATCCTGGTGGGTCTGGTGGAATCGCAGGATCTGGTGGCCCGCCGCGACCGGGAAGGCCGCATCCCCCGCGACCTGCAGGGCACCTGGGACTGGACCGTGCGCCACGGCAAGGTGAGCACCGGCGGCTGGAATCCCTATCTCAAGGAAGCCCTGCAGACGATGTTCGAAACCGGATTGCCGGCCATCGTCTACGAGGAAACCACCGGTGAGCTGTATCACCCGGTGGATGGCGCCCGCCACGTGCGCTGAGCACCGGCCCCGTGGCTGAGCTGCCGATCGAGCCGCTGCTGCCGCGGCTGGTGGAGCAGCTCCCTGGCGGGGCCACACTGCTGCTCCAGGCACCCCCTGGCGCCGGCAAGACCACGCGCGTGCCCCTCGCCCTGCGGGAGGCCCTGGAGGCCGCTGAGGGGCCCGATCACGGCACGATCCTGATGCTGGAGCCCCGGCGCCTGGCCGCCAAGGCGGCGGCGGAGCGGCTGGCGGCCGGGCTGGGGGAGCCCGTGGGCCGGCGGGTGGGCTTCCGGGTGCGGATGGAGGCCTGCGTTTCAGCCGCGACCCGGATCGAGGTGATCACCGATGGCCTGTTCCTCCGGCGGCTGCAGGCCGATCCGGCCCTCGAGGGGGTGGCCTGCGTGATCTTCGACGAGTTCCACGAACGGCGCAGCGAAGCCGATCTGGCCCTGGCGCTGCTGCGGGATGCCCGGGCCGTGCTGGCCCCGGAGCTGCGGCTGCTGGTGATGTCGGCCACGCTCAACCTGCAGCCGCTGCTGGAGCAGCTGCCCGAGGCCGGCCTGCTCACCAGCGCCGGGCGGGCCCATCCCGTGGCGGTGAGCCACCAGGCCCCGCGCGAGGGGGAAGCGTTGCCGCGCCAGGTGGTGCGGGCCCTGGAAAGCCACTGGCTGGATCAGCGCGGCGACGCCGAAACAGCACTGGTGTTCCTGCCGGGTCAACGGGAGATCCAGGCCTGCCTGCAAGCCATCGCCGCCACCAGCTGGGGCAGCGCGCTGGAGCTGTGCCCCCTGCACGGCCAACTGCCCCTGGCGGCCCAGAGCCGCGCCATCCGCCGGGCCAGCACCGCCGCCGGCAAGGTGGTGCTGGCCAGCGCCATCGCCGAGAGCTCACTCACCATCGAGGGGGTGAGCCTGGTGATCGACAGCGGCCTCAGTCGCCGCAGTCGCTTCAACCCCACCACGGGCATGGACAGCCTGGTGACGCTGCCCTCCAGCCTGGCCAGCGCCGAACAGCGGGCCGGCCGCGCCGGACGCCTGGGACCGGGCCGCTGCCTGCGGCTGTGGAGTCCGGCTGAACAGCAGCGGCGGCCGGCCTTCGATCCGCCCGAACTACTGGAGGTGGATCCGGCCCCCCTGGTGCTGCAGCTGGCCCAGTGGGGGGCAGGCCTGGGCGAGGCATTGCCCTGGCTGGATGCTCCGCCCCGCAGCAGCCTGCAGGAGGGCCGGGAGCTGCTGCAACAGCTGGGGGGCGTGGATCAGCGCGGCGGGCTCACCCCCCATGGCCGCGCCATGGCCAGCCTCGGCCTGCATCCGCGGCTGGCCCACCTGCTGCTGCGGGCTCGGGAGCTGGGCGCTGGGGGCCTGGGCTGCGCCCTGGCGGCCCTGCTGAGCGAGCGCGATCCCCTCAATCCCCAGGACCACGGCTCCGACCTGGGCCATCGCCTCGACTGGCTGCGACGCCCCGGCCGCGATCCCCGCCGCCAGCAGCTGCTCCAGCTGCAACGCCAGCTGGAGCGCCAGCTCGAGCGGCTCGATGCCCCGCCCGGTGCCCCCTCGGCCCCAGCGGCAGCGGGCACCCCCGAAACGGTCTGCGCCGCCCTGCTGGTGGCCCAGGCCTACCCCGAGCGGGTGGCGGTGGCCCGGGAACCCGGCAGCGGGCGCTACCTCACCCGCGGCGGCCGGGGCGCCCAGTTGCACCCCACCGACCCCCTGCGGGGCTGCGGGGCCCTGGCCATCGCCAGCGCCGATGGCGCCGGCAGCAACTGCCGCATCCAACTGGCCCTGCCGCTGGATCGGGGCAGCCTGGAGGAGCTGGCGGCCGAGGCCGGCCACGAGCTGGAGCTGGTGAGCTGGGACCCCCAGCAGCAGCGGGTGCGCTGCGAGCGGGAATGGCGATTGGGGGCCGTGGTGCTGGAGCGCCGGCCCTGGCCCCAGGCCCCCGCCCAGGCCGTGCAGGCCGCGCTGCTGGAGGGGCTGGAGCAGATGGGTCTCGAGGCCCTGCCCTGGACCCCCTCCAGCCGCCAACTGCAGCAACGGCTGAGCCTGGCCCACAGGCACCTGGGCGCCCCCTGGCCCGACCGCAGCGACAGGGCCCTGCTGGCCGATCCCATGGGCTGGCTGGGACCACAGCTCGCCGACCTGCGCAGCCGCACCGACCTGCAACGGATCGACCTCACGGAAGCCCTCTGGAACGGGCTGGAGTGGAGCCAGCGCCAGCAGCTGGACGCCCTGCTGCCCCAGAGCCTGGCCATCCCCTCAGGTCGCCAGGCCCGGCTCGACTACAGCGTGGGCGAACCCGTGCTGGCCGTGAAGCTGCAGGAGATGTTCGGGGCCGCCAGCACGCCCGTCCTGCTGGAGGGGCGATTGCCCGTCACCGTGCAGCTGCTCTCCCCTGCGGGACGACCCGCGGCGATCACGCGGGATCTGGCCGGGTTCTGGGCCGGGGCCTACCGCCAGGTGCGCAGCGAACTTCGGGGCCGCTACCCCCGCCACCCCTGGCCGGAGGATCCCGCCAGCGCCACCGCCACTGCCCTCACCAACCGCCGCCTGCGGCAGGATCAATCCCAGAGGTGATCAAAGCCGAAGTGGCGCAGCCCCTCGGCGATGCCGGCGCAGCCCTCGGCACGGGCCAGGTACACCGATGGCAACCGCGGCAGGTGCGCCACCAGGGCCGGCTCGGCATTGCCCACCATGACCCCCTTGAGGCCCGTCTCGAACATGGCGAGGTCGTTGAGGGTGTCGCCGGCGGTCACCACCGCGGCATGGTCAAGCTCCAGCCACTCCAGCAGCGCCAGCAGGGTGCTGCCCTTGTTCACACCGGCCGGCAACACATCGAAGTAGCGGTTGTCGGAGAGCACGCAATCGGCTCCCTCCGCCTCCAGCAACGGAATCAGCGCGGGGTTGAACAGCTCCGGATCCACGAAATAGGCCAGACGGCGGTTGGAGCTCACCGGCTGGAGCGCGAGGCCGGGTTGCCCGTCCATCAGCGGAGCCAACCGCTCCGGGAGCCCCCGCCAACGGGCCTCGATCGGATCCACCGCCAGGGAAATGGGCGCGAGGGAGCGCCCGCAGGCCACGGTGCAGCCCACATCACCGATCACCAGGTGGGGGGCCTGCAGGCCGATGGGTTCATCCTCCAGCAGCACCCTGGCGATCGATTCAAGGTCACGGCCCGTGCAGAACACGTGCAGCACCCGCTGCCGCTGCTCCGCCAGCCAGCGGTAGAACCGCCGCCGCTGCGGGGTGGCCCCGCCCAGCAGCGTGCCGTCCAGATCGGTGACAAGCACCAATTCAGGCTGCTCCGGCAAGGGAGCCGCGAGCTGCCTCTGGAACTGTTCACGCGCAGGACGCGCACGGGACCCGGAAGCAGACACGCGCAATGACGGCAAACCGCACCCCAAGGTATCGACCGCGACTGTCAAGCGGCCTCCAAGTTTCGTTACACTCCACAGGTCGCCGAACAACCCCCGATGTCTGAGTCCCCCCGCTTCGGTTTCGTGAACTTCGCCGAGACCTGGAATGGCCGCCTGGCCATGCTGGGCTTCGTGATCGGCCTGGGCACCGAGCTGCTCACCGGCCAGGGCATCCTGTCCCAGCTGGGTCTGGGCTGAAGCCCACCACCCTCACGCGCTCCCGGTGAGCCCTTCAGGCGCCCCTTTCGGGGCGCCTTTTTTGCTGGTGCAGCACACTGGTGTGGCCCAGCTGATGGCGCCCTGGCCCGTTTCTACGCCAAGAACCGCCGCGACGGCGCCCGGCTGCTCAGCAGCGCCCTGGTGATCACCAGCATCGCGCTGATGCGGATCGACCACCCGGTCGGCCAGGCGGTGACCCTGGTGGGGTGTTTGGTGTGCCTCTACTGGTGGAACTGCTACCGCCACCTTGAGCGCTGACACTGGCCTGCCCCGCTACAGCGTCGCCGAGCTGAATCAGGCGATCGGCTCGCTGCTGGAGCGCGGCTTTGCGCCCCGCTTTCTGCTGGAGGCCACGGTGTCGCGGCCACAGCTGAAAAAGGGCCACCTCTGGCTCACCCTGGTGGATGAGCAGGCCTCCATCTCCGCCGTGGTGTGGGCCTCACAGCTGAGTCGGCTCGCCCATCAGCCCCAGGAGGGCGACGGCGTGGTGGTGGTGGGCAAACTCAACTTCTGGACAGCCCGGGCCAACCTGTGCGTTCAGGTGCTCGACCTGCGCCCGAGCCTCAGCGCGGTGCTGCGGCAGTTCGAGCGCGTGCGCCAGCAACTGGAACCGGAAGGGCTGTTCGCCCTCGAGCGCAAGCGCGCCCTGCCACCGCTGCCGGGCGCCATCGCCCTGCTCACGGCGGCCCCCAGCTCGGCCCTGGCGGACATGCTGCGCACCGCGGCCGAACGCTGGCCCGCCACCCGCATTCACGTGGTGCCGATGCCCGTTCAAGGTGCGGTGGAGGCGCAGGTCCGCGCCCGCCTGGCCCAGGTGATCGCCGCCGCCCCGGAGCTCGCCATCGAAGCGGTGGTGCTGGCCCGCGGCGGTGGCAGCCGTGAAGACCTGGCCGTGTTTGATGGTGAGGGCCTGGCCAGGGATCTGGCGGCCTGCCCCCTTCCCGTGGTCACAGGTCTGGGCCATGAGGACGACACCACCATCGCCGATCTGGTGGCGGACTACCGCGCGGCCACCCCAACGGCCGCCATCGTGGCGCTGCTGCCCGACCGGCTGGCCGTGCACCAGGGCTTGCGCCAAAGCCAGATCCTCCTGCAACAGCGGCTGCTGCAACGGCTGGAACGGGAGCGCCAGGGCCTGATGGCCAGCCGGGAGCGGCTGGAGCGCCACCATCCCACCCTGCTCCTGGACGCCCTGCGCCAGCAACTGCGCCATCGGCTCGACCTGCTGCAGGCGCTCTCCCCCCAGCGCCTGCTGGAGCGCGGCTTCGCCCTGGTGCGCGGGGCGGACGGCCGGCTGCTGCGCTCGGTGCGAGAGCTGCAGCCCGGGGATCCGCTTCAGCTGGAGCTGGCGGACGGCAGGATCGATGCCAACGTGCGCCGCGTGAGCGCCAACCGGAGCTCCAGCCATGACTGAATCCCCTCCCAGGCGCAGCCCCCGCCGCCGCAAAAACGACACCGCAGCCGTGCCGAAGGCGGACCCGGCCGACGGCCATGGCAGCCAGGAGGAATGGCTGGCCGACATCCAGACGCTGAGCTTCCAGGAGGCCCGCACCGCCCTGGAGCTGGCCATGGCCCAGCTGCAGGCCACAGACCTCGAGGTGGAACAGATGGCCGGGCTCTACCGCCGCGCCCGGGCCTATGCCGATCGCTGCGAGGCGGTGCTCAACACCGTGGAACAGGAGGTGATCGAATGGAGCAGCGAAGCACCGACCCCATGAGCGCCCCCCGGCCCTGGCTTGCCTGGCTCTACCTGGCCATCGCCGTGGCGGGAGCGGTGTTGCCGTGGATCGCCAACCTCGACTACATGCGCCAGTACGGCAACAGCTTCGACATCGGCCTGTTTGTGCAACTGGCCAACGCCAATCCAGCCGCCCGCTCCCTCTCCAGCGATCTGCTGGTGGGGGCCTCCGCCATCACGGTGTGGATGGTGGTGGAGAGCAGGCGCCTGCAGATGCGGCACCTCTGGCTGGTGCTGCTGAGCTCGGTGACGGTGGCCTTCGCCTTTGCGGCGCCACTGTTTCTGTTCCTACGGGAGCGGCGCCTGCAGGAACTGGCACGCCAAGCAGACGCTGCACTGGGCTGATCCGCCCCTCAGGCGTCCTTGGCCGGATCCGAATCGCTCACCTCGGTGACCGTGACATCCACCACGGCGTTGCTGGCCAGTGGCTCCTGGGCCGGCGCTGCGCTCCTGGTGGCTTGGGGGCCGAGCACGGCACCACAGCCGGGACAGGTGGCGGCCCCAACACTGGGGGTGCCGCAGACCTCGCAGGTGACAAAGCGGGGCTTGAGCAGTTGCCAGGCCAGAACGCCGAGGCCGGTCAGCAACAAGGGGCCCAGCACCAACAGCAGGGTCACCCCCTCCAGCACATCAACCAGGAACCGACCAGCCAGGCCCGGAGCCAGGAGCACCACACCGGCCAGGGCAATCCAGCCCCAGGGGATGGAACGGCGCATCACTGCTTGAAGCGGGGATCCCGCTCCATCCAGCGCTCCAGAGCGGCCAGACCCTCAAGACCGGCCCACAGCATGAGCCCAGCGCCCACCACCAGGGCCACCACCAGCCCCAGCCCCAGCAGCACAGGCACGAGGGCGAAGGTGAGCGTGCCGATCACGACAACAGCCCCCACAGAGGTGCACACCAACAGGAGGCTGGCGGGCAGGGGCCTGACCTTTTGAAGCGGGTGTCCCAATGCAGCGCCGCAGGATGTGCTCCTAGTTTGCAGCGCCCTGTCCCGAGGCGATCAAACCAGCAGGTGTGGATCGCCCGCCATAGGGGGGGCGGCTGAGAACCACGCTCACGGCCATGCCGAAGTAAACGATCAGAGCCACCAGCCACACCCAGAGGGTGAGCACCAACACCGCGCCGATCACGCCATAGGCCTGAAAGCGCGCTCCGAGCGAGATCAAGCTTCGGCCCACCGCCAGGTTGAGAGCCGTCAGGGATGTACCGATCAGCAGGGCCCCGGGCAGCAGCGGTGCCCGGGGCACGCGGCTGGTGGGCAGTAGCCGCAGCAGGGCGTACGACAGACAACAGGCAATCACCAGAGACAGGGAGAGGTCGAGCAGCACAGGCAGCGGCACCCACAGCCGCACCGAGGCCGGGAACCAGCCCTCCAGCACGGCCCGCCAACTGCCCGGACTCAACAGCCGCAGATTGGTGGTGAGCTGGTCAACCACCACAAAGAATCCGATCAACAGCACCAAGGCGAAAGACTCGAGGCGAGCCCGCACAAAGCGCTGCACCGCCTGCTGCCAGCTGAGGTGCTGTGGAGGCAGAGGCCGGAACCCCCACAGCCTGTCTGCGCCGCGCTGCAGGCTGAGGTAGGCGTTGGTGGCCGAGACCAGCAGGAACAGCGCACCCACCAGACCGGCCCCAGTGCCCTGTCGGTAGAGCTTCAGCAGCGTTGCACTCACCAAGGGCAACACCGAGGGCGGCAGAAACTGCTGCGCCAAATCGAGGATGTTGTCGGTTAACCCATCCACCCTCCCCAGGATGCGGCTCGCCACACCGAGGGCAATCAGCAGAATCGGAAAAAACGACTGCAGACTGTGATAGGCAAATGCCGCACTGAGATCCACGCAGTCTTCACGGTCCCAGAGGCGATAGGCGCTCCAGAACAGGCGCCACATCCCCTTCAGGCGCCACCGCAGCCTGCGTCGATCATGGGGCATATCGTCCAGCGGCTCACTGGCCGGACCCTACCCAGTTGCCGGCTGGATCTCAACAGCTCCGTAACCACTCCGCAGCCCTGCAACCACTGCTGATCCCCGCCAGCGCAAAAGCCAACAAAAAAGCCACCCCAAGGGGTGGCTTTCTGTG
>RGNC01000161.1 GCA_010029175.1 Synechococcaceae bacterium WB8_1B_136
CCCTGCTCGGCCGCCGCCGCCAGGGCCTGCTGCAGCGACTCCCTCAGCCACTGGGAGTTCACGCTGGCGGCCGGACAGTTCATCGCCCAGCGGAAGCTGGGGCCCAGGCCTGCGGCATTGCCGAGATCGAGCTGGGGCGATGAGCAGATCAGCAGTTCCCAGCGTTTCTTGCCGTCGGGCTCCAGGATCGGCCGGGAGTAGTAGTCGAGTTCCCAGTCGGCGGCGATGGCCCCACCGCCCCCAGCTGTCCCGTCTGGGCCGGCAGCCTGGGGGACCTCCTCAATGGCCTGGCTCATCCGGCGCTCTGTTCCTGCTGGCGCAGCACGTTACGAGCTCTGTTGGCACGATCGGCGGCTTCGGCCATCACCTTCTCCTTTTCAATCAGCAGCTCACCGGGCTGCCCCTCCAGCAGGGCGGTGTTGAGGGCAATGCGCCCGCGGCCTGGATCCAGCTGAGTGATCAACGCCTTGACGCGATCGCCCTGGTCGAAGATCTCGCGCAACTCGCGCATCTGCCCGCCCGTGATGGCGGAGTGATGCAGCAGGCCGCTGATGCCGCCGAGATCCACGAACAGGCCATAGGGCTTCACCGCCACCACCTGCCCTTCCACCAGTTGGCCCACCTCCAGGTTCTGGAACAGGGTGGCGGTGGCCGCCTTCTTCTCAGACAGCACCAGCTTGCGGGTGTCGGGGTTCACCTCCAGGAAGGCGACGCCGAGGGTCTTGCCCACCAGGGCCTCGTGGTTCTCGCCCTCCTGCAGCTGGGAGCGGGGAATGAAGCCGCGCAGGCCCTCCAGGTCGGCGGTGACACCGCCGCGGTTGAAGCCGTTCACCTTCACCTGCACCACCTTGCCCTCCTTCTCGAGCAGCCGCACCTTCTCCCAGCTCTGGCGCAGGGCCAGGGCACGGGCGCTCACGGTGACCATGCCATCGGCGTTCTGTTCGCGGGTCACCAGCACCTCAACCTCGGTGCCCTTGGGGAAGCGCTCCTTGAGGTTGGTGATCACCCCCAGGCCGGCCTCCTTCTTGGGCATGAAGCCGGGGGCCTTGCCGCCGATGTCCACATAAACGCCATCGCTCTCGATGCCCACCACCGTGCCGGTGGCCACCTCGCCGGTGGTGCCCACGAACTCCTGCTCGTCGAGGGCCGCCAGGAAGGCGTCGGCATCGAAGTCGAAGTCGTCCACCGTGCGGGCCGGCACCGCCGCCCGCTCGGGCTGGGGGGGGGCCATGCGCGAGGAGCCACCGGCACGCGCGCCGGCCTGGGGCTTGCGGCTGTCATCAGGCCCCATCAGGTCGGCCATGGTGAGCCCCTCGAAGCCGCTCATGTCGAACAGCTCGTCGTCGCCGACGGGTGACCTGGAGGGTGCAGAAGGGGCCACCGGCGCCGTGGGCCGGTGGGGGGCCACGGGAGCATCGCCGCGGGCAGCCCGGGCGGCGTTCTCCAGCTCGACGGCGCGCTGGGCGGCGGCATCGGCGGCGGCCCTGGCTTCAGCGGCCTCGCGCTCCAGGCGCAGCTGCTCGTCCTTTTTGGTGATCTGCAGCACCTGGGGCGGCTTGCGCACCGGTGCGGCGGCGCCGGAAAGGGCGTTGGGACGGGCCGCCAAGGGCGGCGCCGGCCTGGAGGCCGGGGGTTGGGCCGCGGGGGAGGCCTGTTGCTTGGCAGAGGGCTGGAGAGGCTGCTGGTTGCCAGGACCGGCCATGACCAAGGGAATTCACAGAGCCTCACACTGTAGGGACGTCCCCCGGAGAGCTCTCCGGCCGTCAGCGAGCGCCGCCATGACCTGCGAACGTCGTCTGGAGCGCCTGAGCTGGCCGCAGCTGCAACAAGCCGCCCAGCAGCAGGGCAGCACGGTGGTGTGGCCCTTCGGAGCGGTGGAACAGCACGGTCCGCAGCTGCCGATCGGCACCGACGCCCTGTTCGCCGAGCAGCTGCTGGACGCAGTGCTGGCGGAGCTCGAACCCCACTGGCCGCTCTGGCGGCTGCCCCTGCAGCCGATCGGCTTTTCGCCGGAACACCTGGGTTTTCCAGGCACCCTGAGCCTGCCGGCCGAACTCCTGATCGCCCAGGTGGTGGCCATCGGAGCGCAGCTGGCCCAGGCAGGGTTTCAGCGCCTGGTGCTGTTCAACGGCCACGGCGGCCAGATCGCCCTGCTGCAGGTGGCGGCGCGGCAGTTGCGGGCATCGCATCCCCAGCTGGCGGTTCTGCCCTGTTTTCTCTGGAGTGGTGCTGAGGGAATCGCCAACCTGATCCCCGAGCCGGAACGCAGCCAGGGGCTGCATGCGGGCCTGGCGGAAACCAGCCTGATGCTGGCTCTGGCGCCGGAGCTGGTGGGGCCGGAACGGCCCGTGGATGGCCTGCTCACTCAGCCACCTCCCCAGGGTTGGAGCCTGGAGGGGGCCCTGCCGGAGGCCTGGCTCACGGCCGACCTCTCCCGCAGCGGCGTGATCGGCGACAGCCGTCAGGCCAGCAGCGAACTGGGAGAGCAGCTGCGGCAGCGGCTGGTGCTGGGCTGGGCGGAGCTGCTGCGGCGGCTCCTGGCCAGCCCCTGGCCGCCCGGGCCGGCAGCCGGGGGCTGGCCAGAGGGGCCGGCCTGCAAACCAGATCCAAACCCCAACCAAACGACTGGAGATGGTTACAGTCAAGCCAACTTGACGAGTTCCCCGTAGCCATGGCGACCCTTGAAGCCGCAGCGGCCCCCAACGACGCCCTGCCGGATTTCACCAGCGCCACCTACAAGGACGCCTACAGCCGCATCAACGCCATCGTGATCGAGGGCGAGCAGGAGGCCCACGACAACTACATGGCCATCGGCACCCTGATCCCGGATCAGGCTGAAGAGCTGAGCCGGCTTGCCCGCATGGAGCTGAAGCACATGAAGGGCTTCACCGCCTGCGCCAACAACCTGGGGGTGACGGCCGACATGGCCTTTGCCAAGCAGTTCTTCGCCCCGCTGCACGGCAACTTCCAGAAGGCTCTGGCCGAGGGCAAGGTGCCCACCTGCCTGCTGATCCAGGCCCTGCTGATCGAAGCCTTCGCGATTTCCGCTTACCACATCTACATTCCGGTCGCGGATCCCTTCGCCCGCAAGATCACCGAGGGCGTGGTGAAGGACGAATACACCCACCTCAACTACGGCCAGGAGTGGCTCAAGGCCAATCTCGACACGGTGCGGGAGGAACTCGAACAGGCCAACCGCGAAAACCTGCCCCTGGTGCGCTCGATGCTGGAGCAGGTGGCTGGCGATGCGGCCGTTCTGCACATGGACAAGGAAGACCTGATGGCGGATTTCCTCAGCTCCTACCAGGAAGCGCTGCTGGAGATCGGTTTCACGGGTCGGGAAATCGCCCGCCTTGCCGCCGCCGCCCTCGTGGGCTGAGGCTGTAGCGTCCGTCACATCGTCGCGGCGCCCGCATGTTCGGTCTGATCGGACACTCCCCGAGCTTTGAGGATGCCCGCACCAAGGCGCGCTCCCTTGGCTACGACGAGTACGCCGACGGCGACCTCGACATGTGGTGCACCGCTCCGCCCCAGCTGGTGGAACGGGTCACTGTCACCAGTCGCACCGGCAAGCGGATCCAGGGGGCCTACATCGATTCGGTGTTCGTGCCCGAGATGCTGCGCCGTTTCAAGACCGCCAAGCGCAAGGTGCTCAAGGCGATGGAGCTCGCCCAGAAGAGCGACCTCACCATCACTGCCCTGGGAGGCTTCACCTCGATCATCTTCGAGGACATGAACCTGCTCAAGGAAGAGCGGGTGAGTGCCGTGGAACTGGATTGGCAGCGGTTCACCACCGGCAACACCCACACCGCCTGGGTGATCTGCCAGCAGGTGGAAACCAACGCGCCAGCCCTGGGCATCAACCTGTCCAGCGCCAAGGTGGCTGTGGTGGGGGCCAGCGGCGACATCGGCAGCGCCGTCTGTCGCTACCTCCAACGCAGGGGGGTGGGGGAGCTGCTGCTGGTGGCACGCCGCCCCCAACCGCTGATCGCCCTGCAGGAGAGCCTGGGGGAAGGCCGCATCCTCAGCCTGGAGGAGGCCCTGCCCGAGGCCGATGTGGTGGTGTGGGTGGCCAGCCTGCCCCAGAGCCTGGAGATCGATACCGCCAACCTCAAGAAGCCCTGCCTGATGATCGATGGGGGCTACCCCAAGAATCTCGACAGCAAGGCCGCCGCTGAAGGGGTGCACGTGCTCAAGGGCGGCATCGTGGAGTTCTGGCAGGACATCGGCTGGCAGATGATGGAAGTGGCCGAGATGGCCAAACCCCAGCGCCAGATGTTTGCCTGCTTCGCCGAGGCGATGCTGCTCGACTTCGAAGAGATCCACACCAACTTCAGCTGGGGCCGCAACAACATCAGCCTGGAAGCCATGGATCAGATCGGTGATGCCTCCCT
>RGNC01000162.1 GCA_010029175.1 Synechococcaceae bacterium WB8_1B_136
GCGTAGGCGCGGTTGCGCTGGATCTCGTCCTGCATGCGCTGCTTGAGGTGGGCGGCGCGGGAGCCGAGGCTCGGCACCCGGTCGATGACATCAATGACCAGGTTGAAGCGATCGATCTGGTTGATCATCGCCAGTTCCAGTGGCGTGTTGATGTTGCCATTCTCCTTGTAGCCGCGCACATGGAAATTGTTGTGATTGTGACGGCGATAGGTGAGGCGATGGATGAGCCAGGGATAGCCGTGGAAGTTGAAAATCACCGGCCGGTCGAGGGTGAACAGATCGTCAAAGTTGCGATCAGTGAGGCCGTGGGGATGTTCGCTGGCGGGGGTGAGGCTGAAGAGCTTAACCACGTTGATGAACCGGATCTTGAGCGCGGGCAGCTCTTTGCGCAGGATGGCGATGGCGGCCAGGGCCTCCTTGGTGGGAATGTCGCCTGCCGACGCCATGATCACGTCGGGTTCGTCCATGGTGCTGCCACAGTCGTCATTGCTGGCCCAAGGCCAGATGCTGATGCCCCGGGCCACGTGCCGGCGGGCTTCCTCAAGGGTGAGGTACTGCAGGTGCTTCTGCTTGTCGGAGACGATCAGATTGGCAACATCGGTTTCGCGTAGGGCCACTTCGGCCACCGCCAGCAGGCTGTTGGCGTCGGCGGGCAGATAGACACGGGTGACGCTTCCTTTCTTGTTGCCGGCGAGGTCGATGAAGCCAGGATCCTGGTGGGTGAAGCCGTTGTGATCCTGTCGCCAAACGGTGGAGGAGATCAGGCAGTTCCAGGAGCCGATTGGAGCGCGCCAGGGCACGTTTTGGCACACATCCAGCCATTTGCAGTGCTGGTTGAACATCGAGCTGATCACATGGGCAAAGGCTTCGTAGGTGTGAAAGAAGCTGTAGCGCCCGGAGAGTAGGTAGCCCTCCATCATCCCCACCAGGGTGTGTTCGGACAGCATCTCCACCACGTGGCCATCCATGCTCAGTTCACCGCCATCGGCGTCCTCTGGCAGATATTCCGCCATCCACACCTTCTTGGTGGTTTCGTAGACGGCCTGCAGTCGGTTGGAGTGGGTCTCGTCGGGGCCGAACAGCCTGTAGCGGCCTCGGTTGAGTTGGATCAGATCACGGATCAGCTGGCCGAGGGGGTAGGTGTTCTCGGCCAGGGTCTGACCGGGAACTTCAACGGCGACGGCCAGGGCATCAACGTTGGGCCAGTGCAGATCCGAGCGCAGCAGGCCGCCGTTGGCATGGGGGTTGGAGCCCATGCGCCGCTGGCCCTGGGGCGACAGTTGGCGCAGCTCAGCCCGCAGCAACCCTTCGGCATCGAATAGGGCGTCGGGGTTGTAGCTGCGCAGCCAGTCTTCCAGCAGCCGCAGTTCCTCGGGGTTGTGGCGAGGGTTGCTCAGCGGCACCTGGTGGGACCGCCAGAACCCCTCGAGCCGATGGCCGTCCGCTGCGGCGGGGCCCGTCCAGCCCTTGGGGGTGCGCATGACGATCATCGGCCAGTGGGGCCGTGGGGCCTCGCCGCTGCTGCGGGCCTGCTGCTGGATCGCGCGGATGCTGGCGATCGCCTCGTCCATGGCCGCGGCCATGGCGCGGTGCATCACCATCGGCTCATGGCCCTCCACCAGGATCGGCTCCCAGCCGTAGCCGCGCATCAGGCTGGTGAGTTCCTCCGCCGGGATCCGCGCCAGGATAGCACCGGCAGCACCGCACCATCGCGGATGGGGTTCAGGAACTTGTTGATGTGCCAGGCGGTGGCCAGGGGGCCGGTCTCGGCCTCGCCGTCGCCGACGCAGGCCAGGGCGATCAGGTCGGGGTTGTCGAACACGGCACCGCAGGCGTGCGAGAGCACGTAGCCGAGTTCGCCTCCCTCATGGATCGATCCGGGGGTCTCGGGGGTGCAGTGGCTGCCGATGTGTCCGGGGAAGGAGAACTGCTTGAAGAAGCGCTGCAGCCCCGCCATGTCCTGGCTCTTGTCGGGATACACCTCGCTGTAGGAGCCGTCGAGGTAGACCGGGCCGAGCATGCCCGGGGCCCCATGGCCCGGCCCCGACAGGTAGATCATGTCGAGGTCGTGGTTCCGGATCACCCGGTTGGCATGGGTCCAGAGGAAGCTCTGACCCGGGCTGGAGCCCCAGTGGCCCAGCAGTCGGTTCTTGATGTGTTCAGGTCGCAGCGGTTCCCGCAGCAGCGGGTTGTCCTGCAGGTAGATCATCCCCACCGCCAGGTAGTTGGCGGCCTGCCACCAGGCGTGCAGGCGTTCCGCTTCGGCGTCGCTGAGCTGGCTGGTGGTGGCCGGAGCCGAAGGGATGGTGGTCATGGAATTCGCTGGGGCTCTTGCCGGAAGGTGTAGCCGGCGCAGGTTGTGCGGTGGTGAAACCGCTCAGATCACCGCGGAACCGCGGCCCGTGCCGCCGCTGGCGGGATCGAACGCCGCGGCGATCACCCTGACCAGCCACCGCCCCCTGTCGCTGACCTTCAGGCTGTTGGCGCCCAGCTCCAGCAGTCCCTCGTCCGCCATGGCCTGCAGCTGCGGCCAGGCGTCGGCGAACATCTGCGGTCCATCCACACCGAGGTCGTCGAAGTTCACCGCAAAGCGGCACATCAGCTCCTGGATCACCCGGCGCCGCAGCTGCAGCAGCGGGTCATCGAGTCGCACACCCCGGTCCACCGCCGGTCGTCCCGTCTCGATCGACCGGCGCCAGGACCCCAGGGAACGCGTGTTCTGGGTGTAGAGGGCCGGGAAGAGGCTGATGGCCGACACGCCCACCCCCAGCAGATCAAGGCTCGGCCTGGTGCTGTAGCCCTGAAAGTTCCGGTGCAGCTGGCCGTTGCGGGCTGCCTGGGCGAGGGGGTCGTCGGCCAGGGCGAAGTGGTCCATGCCGATGGCGTCGTAGTTCTCGGACCGCAGGCGACGGTGGGCCCCCTCGAGCATGGCGAGCCGCTGCTGCCGCGAGGGCAGGTCCTGGGGTCGCAGCCGCCGCTGCAGGGGGAGCTGCCGGGGCAGGTAGGCGAAGCTGAAGAGCGAGATGCGATCAGGCCGCAGTCGCGCCACCTCGTCGATGGTGGCGGCGAATCGCCCGGGCGTCTGCAGGGGCAGACCGCAGATGACGTCGACGTTGATGCTTTCGAAGGCCGCCTCCCGCATCCAGGCCATGGCCCGCCGCAGCTGCTCCACCGGCACCACCCGATTCACCGCGGCCTGCACCGCCGGATCCACGTCCTGGAGGCCGAAGCTGATGCGGTTGAAGCCAAGCTGCCGCAATTGCTGTACGGCGTCACGGTCGAGCCGTTCTGGATTGACCTCGATCGAGGCCTCCAGATCGGGGCTGAAGGGAAAGCGACGGGCGATGGCCTGCCACAGCCGTTGCCGCTCGCTGGGATTGAGGTAGTTGGGGGTGCCGCCGCCCCAGTGCAGCTGGGCGATGGGTCGGGGGGCCGGCATGGCGGCGCCCAGCAGGTCCAGCTCCCGCTCGAGGGTGTCGAGGTAGGGTCCCACCGCCTTTGAGCCGGCCTGGGTGGTGATGCGGTTGCAGCCGCAGAACCAGCAGGATTCATGGCAGAAGGGCAGGTGCACGTACAACGACATGGGCTCGTCGCTGGGCCTGGCCAGCTCGGCCATCAGGTTGTTGCCGTCGACGCCCGCGTGGAAGGACTGGGCCGTGGGGTAGCTGGTGTAGCGGGGCACAGGACGGTCGTGGCGCAGCAGCAGCTCCAGGGGCAGGGCGGCCGGGGCATCGAGGTCGGCCAGGGCCCGCAGCAGGCGCTGATTGAGGTGGAAGCCGGCATGGGCTTCGTCGAGGAAGGCCGCCTCGGCGTCCCCGTCGAGGGGCAGCTGTTCGATGCCGTCGTGGAAGCGTTGCTTGAGGTCGTCGACGGGGCTGGGGAAGGCCCAGAAGTGCGCATCCGGCAGCCCGGCACGGCGCAGCACCTGTCCCACCCGGACCGCCAGCTGCTGGCCTCCGGAGAGGTCGCCGCCGTAGCGCACGAAGACGTGGGCCAGGAAGCGTTCGGGTGCGCTGCTGGCCAGGCGGGCCAGATCGCTGAGGATGTCGTCCACCAGCCGGTCAATGGGTTCGAGGGCCGGGTCGCCGTCCAGCAGGCCAGCGAGCGCGACCACGTCGTGCTGCAGGGCCTGGCGCCGGGCCAGGTCGCTCCAGGGGATCCCCGCATCGCGCAGGGCCGGCGGCAGGGTGGCGCAGTGGCTTTCGAGGGCGGTGTAGACGGGCAGCAGCGCCCGCAGTAGGGCGGCGATCTGGCGGGGGCTGGCCTGGCCCTCCAGCAGAGCCCGGGCAAAGGGCAGGCCCTCGGCGTCGCGATGGGCCGGGCCGATGACCCGGTGCAGTCGCCGCAGGCGGGGACCCAGGCGGCTGGAGGCCCCGGGGT
>RGNC01000163.1 GCA_010029175.1 Synechococcaceae bacterium WB8_1B_136
CCAACGAGGCGATGCTCGATGAAATCGGCGATGACACCGTTGATTTCGCCCCCAACTTCGATGGCTCCCAGCAGGAGCCCACGGTGCTGCCGGCCCAGCTGCCCTTCCTGCTGCTGAATGGCTGCACGGGCATCGCCGTGGGCATGGCCACCAACATCCCGCCCCACAACCTGGGGGAGGTGGTGGAGGCCCTGATCGCCCTGATCCGCAAGCCCGAGCTCAGCGATGAAAAGCTGCTGGAGCTGGTGCCCGGACCCGACTTCCCCACCGGCGGCGAGGTGCTGATCGGCAGCGGCGTGCGCGACACCTACCTCAGTGGCAGGGGCAGCATCCCGATGCGGGGCGTGGCCCACATCGAGGAGGTCCAGCCGGGCAAGGGCCGCCACAAGCGCGGCGCCGTGGTGATCACCGAGCTGCCCTACCAGCTGAGCAAGGCCGGCTGGATCGAGAAGCTGGCCGAGCAGGTGAACGAGGGCAAGATCACCGGCATCGCCGACATCCGCGACGAATCGGATCGCGACGGCATGCGCGTGGTGGTGGAACTGCGCCGGGATGCCGATCCGCAGCGGGTGCTGGCGGAACTGCAGCGCCGCACCGCCCTGCAAAGCAACTACGGCGCGATCCTGCTGGCGCTGGTGAACGGCAAGCCCGTGCAGCTGAGCCTGCGGCAGATGCTGCAGGAATTCCTCGACTACCGGGAACTCACGCTGATCCGCCGCACCCGCCACGCCCTGAAGCGGGCCGAGGACCGCCTCGAGGTGGTGGAGGGTCTGATCACCGCCCTCGATGCCCTGCCCCGGGTGATCGAGATGATCACCGCCGCCCCCGATGCCGCCAGCGCCAAGGCCAGCCTGCAGGTGCACCTGGATCTGAGTGAACGGCAGGCCGATGCGGTGCTGGCGATGCCCCTCCGCCGCACCCGCCTGGTGGAGGGAGGCGATGAACTGGTGGCCCAGCGCACCGCGGCGGTGCGCCCCAATGCCGAGCTGCAGCGCCAGCGGGCCCTGGAGGGGCTGCCCAGCGACGGCCGCCTGGTGATCCAGGCCGATGGCCAGGTGAAGATCGTGGGGCCGCAGCTGCTGGGCCGCCTGCACCTGGATGAAGCGGCCGCCGCCGGCGACAACCCCTCACCGGCACGGCTGATCCTGCCGGTGGCCGAGCAGCCGGCGGTGCTGGCCTTCACCGATGCCGGCCGCGTGGCGCTGCTGCGCTGGGAATTCGCCGGCCAGCAGCCCGGATCCCTGGAGAAATTCCTGCCCGAGGGCATGGGCGGTGAACAGGTGGTGCAACTGCTGCCCCTGCCCAGCGGTGAGGCCGCCCGGGGCGTCAGCATCGGCCTGCTGAGCAGCGATGGCCGCTTCAAGCGGCTGCCGCTGGAGGATTTCCAGGAGCTCTCCGGCCGCGCCGCCACGGTGCTCAAGCTGAAGGAGGGCGTGAGCCTGCAGCGGGTGGTGATCTGCCGCGAGGGCCAGGAGCTGGTGGTGGCCAGCAGCACCGGCCGGATGCTGCGGCTGGCGGTGAACGAGGCCAACCTGCCGCTGATGGGCCGCACGGCCCAGGGGCCGGTGCTGATGCGGCTGCTGCCCGGCGAAAGCGTGGTGGGTGCGGCGGCGGCGGCGGCCGAGGGCAGCGTGCTGCTGGTGAGCCGGCTGGGACAGCTCAAGCGCCTGGCGGTGGGCAGCCTGCGGCGCTGCCAACGGGGCGATCTGGGCCAGATCGGGCTGCGCTTCCAGCAGCGGGGCGATGCGTTGGTGGATCTGCGCGACGACCGGGCAACCGTGCTGGCCCTGGTGCTGGCGGAGGGCCGCAGCCTGCGGCTGCTGGCGGGTGACCTACCCGAGGAAGACAGCGCTGGCGCCGGCCAACAGCTGGCGTTGAAGGCTGCCGGCAACGTGCAGGAGCTGGTGCCGCTGATTCTGGCGCTGGAGTGAACGGCTGCGGTTGATGATCAACCATGGTTGAGCTCGACGCCCTGGCCACCCTCGACAGCCTGATCTGGCTGCAGACCGGCGAGGAGGTGGCCCAGCGGTTCCGGTTCAACCAGTCGACCGTGAGCCGCCACCAGCGCAAGTGCTCGGAGCTGTTCGGGATCACGCTGCGCAAAATCGCGCGGGAATGGCACGTGGTGGGCGACACCACGCTGCTGAACCTGGAGCGGCGGGTGCATCAGCAGGCCCGCTTCCAGGGGCAGCGGCCGCTGCGGCTGGAGGCCACCTACTGGTCGGGGCCGCTGCTGTGCACACCGCCGCCGCCGGGCTGGTTGCTCGGGCTCTGCAACATCGTGGGCATCGCCCGCAACCTGCAGCTGGTGCGCGAGCGGATCGTGGATGCCTGGCTCTGCGGCCTGCCGGACTTGCCGGAGCCTGAGGATCCGGATCTCACCGCGATCGTGCTCAGCACCATGCCGGTGCACTGCACGGTGGCCGAGGGTCATCCGCTGCTGCTGCGCCATCCCCTGGAGCTGGAGCACCTGGCGGATTTCCCCAGCCTGGCCCTGCCCGAAGGCGCCTACCCCAAGGTGGAGCAGGGCCTCAAGGCCATGGGGCTCTGGAGCACCCCGGTGCGGATGGGCCGCTACCGCCGCGACCAGTGGGAGGGCCTCACCGAATCCGCCGCCACCATCGGCTATGCCACCGCCCTGAGCCTGGAGCTGTGTCGCGACCCCAGCGGCCCTGGCCAGGTGATCCTGCCGATCACGCTGCCCTTCCACTCCGGTGAGGCCCTGGTGGTGCGGCGCGAGTTCGCCACCAGCCCCCAGATCCAGGAGCTGATCGCCCTGGTGCGCACCCGGCTGCAGCCCTACTGCGAGCGCCACCCGGAGATCAAGCTGGTGGATTGACGCGGCTCAGGCCGCCACCACCTGCGGCGGATGCTGCTCCAGCACCTGCTTGAGATAGCGCCCCGTGTGGCTGGTGGGATGCTCCGCCACCTCCTCAGGGGTGCCGCACACCACGATCTGCCCGCCTTTGTCACCACCTTCTGGACCTAGATCAATGATCCAGTCGGAGCAGCGAATCACGTCCAAGTTGTGCTCAATGACGAGCACGGAGTTGCCCTTGTTCACCAACCGCTGGATCACATCCATCAGTCGGTAAAGCCCTTGAAAACACAAGGTTCAGCCTAGGTTTGATGCCCTGAATTATCCAGAAAGCCAGAGGACAAGCCAGTTCTCAATGGTTTTGACAGTTTTGTATCCTCACGAACTCAAGTCGGCTACAAACGGCTACGGAACAGGGATTCACTCTTGGCTTGTAACCACAACCCCCAGTAGCCAGGTTGTAGCAACTCCAAATCCAATTGCGGAAACCACCATCCCTGCGGAACAACAACGGTGCCGTTCAACTCAGGGTGCGCATCAACGGCAACGATGCCTTCATCAACCGCCTTGGCAAATGGTCTGACCCAACAGCAGTCGCAAAGGCATCAGCACTCTCAGCACGCATTTGGGCAGACTATTGCTCTGGGTCCTTTGATGCAACCTTAAGGACTTATCAGGCATCAGGGGACAGACAAGACACTGAACTACTAAGTGCCCTACAAAGACTGGCAGAATCAACCCGTCAAGGTCGAACCATTCACGCGTACAGGACCCTCAGGAAATACGGAAAAACCATCCGGACCAAAGACGACACCAGAGATTTCGTCATCTGGATGCAAAATCAAGGATTGCAAAACCGCACCATTGCTGGAATCCTTTGTGAATGCCGTAGAGTGTTGCCAAAATCAAAATCACTCTTTTCCTATCAACTTAAAATTCCCAAGACATCCATTCAAAGTGATGTCCTGGGAACAGATGACATCAAGAAAGTGCTGGAATACATCAGGGCAAAAGAATCCTGGTTCTAGCCACTGTTTTTTCTATGGTTGAGCATTGGGTTAAGAAATGGAGAACTCAGGGCACTCACGTGGGACAGCATCAACTGGAACGATGGGGAACTGTTGATAAGCAAGTCCTTGAGGATTGATGGACTCAACACCCATCGGTTCATACCCTCCACCACCAAAACTGGAGTGGAACGTATCGTACCCATCAATCCTTCTGTCCTTAAAGTCCTGAAAGAGCATCAGGAGCACCAGAGGTCCTTGAACCTCTATGACCCTGATGGTTTGGTCTTTCTGACTCCCATCTCACACCAGAACGTCTATGACTCTCTGCTGGGAAAGGTCTGGAAACGGTCCTTGAGCCGTTGTGGTCTCAAACCTCGTCGTCTCTACTCGCAACGGCACTCATTCATTTCCCATTCACTTGCGATGGGAAACTCAGCAGCAGACCTTGCACTGAGGTGGACTGGTTTTTCTGGACAGCCCCCATCGTTAACCTCTGAGGCGGGGTAGCGCCCCTGAAAGGGGCTCCCATCGATGAGCAAGCG
>RGNC01000164.1 GCA_010029175.1 Synechococcaceae bacterium WB8_1B_136
CGACCGTCCAGCAGGGTCACCCCCATCTGCACCAGGCTCTCCAGCAGCTCGGCCGAGTCGTCGGGCACCACGGTGACAAACAGGGCATAGCGGCCGGTGCGGCGCTTCACCGCCTCGGCATAGGCGGGCAGCTCCTGCCAGTGGCGGGGCGGCGCGCTGTAGCCGGCCTGCCGCAGCAGACGGGTGTTGGCCAGGGTGATCCGGGCCGTGAGGTACCAGGGAATCGCGTACTGCTGCGATGCACCCTCGGGGCCGGCGCTGCGGCCCGCCTGCCAGATCCGGGGCAGATAGGTGGTGGCGGCACCGGGCGGCAGCACCGGCTCCAGGGGCCGCAGGCCCCCCTTGCTGGCCAGGTTGGCGGCGAACAGGGGGTTGAGGTTCACCAGATCGGGGGCGGTGCGGGCGAACACGGCCGCCAGGAGCTTGCGCTCCACCGAGCCCCAGGGCACATCGGTCCACACCACCTCCACACCGGGGTTCTGGCGTTCCCAGGCGGCGATCACGCCGTGGAGGTAGCCGTTGAACTTTGGTGCCAGATCGAGGGTCCAGAACTGGATCTGCCGCTTCTGGGCCCGGGGCGCCGTGCAGCCGGCCAGCCCGGTGAGCGCAGCCAACAGGGCCAGGCCGGCGGCGGCCCGGACCAGCCGACGGCGGCGGGGGCGAGAGGGCCGGGGCAGGGAATCGACCATGGCCTTCAACCCCGCAGCGACGCCACTTGGCGCCAGCGCAGCAACAACAGCGAACAGATCATCGGCGCCAGCAGGGCGGTGAGCAGGGTCTGGGCCAGGAGGATGTGCCAACCGGCCTCCGGCCAGTGGCCCTGCAAGCGGAATTGCAGCAGCAGGCTGGATCCCAGGGCCAAGCTGCCCAGCAGGGCCAGCAGCCCCAGGCTGAAGCTGCGCTCGATCGGGGCACCACGGCGCCCCAACCGGCCCCACCACCAGCCCAGCAGCAGCAGCACCGGCACCTGGCTGGCATCGCCGAGGTTGAGACCATCGAGCACCAGCCCCAGGGCCAGGCCGGCCACCGCCCCGGATGCCGGACCATCCACCAGCGCCCAGGGCAGCAGCCATAGCACCGCCCAACTGGGGGCCACGCCGGCGATCTTGAGCACACCGGGTGAAGCGAGGGTGAGCAGCGGCACCGCCAGGGCCGTGGCCCCGCACCAGCGCTGGCGATGCAGCACCCCCATGGCTCAGCGTGCTCCTCGGGTGAGCACCCGGACCCAGTCGACGGCGTCCACCGGAGCACTGAGCTGCACCAGCGCATCCGGCGCCGGCACGGCCTGTTCATCCACCGCCTGCACCACGCCCACGGTGAGGTTGGGTGGCACCAGGGTGCTGGCGGGGGAGGTGGTCACCACATCGCCGGGTCGCACGCCGGTGTCCTTCTCCAGGAACTGCAGTTTGGGGCGGGGCGTCCCGGCACCCACCAGCAACCCGTGCCGCTGGGTGCGGCCCACCCACACCCCGAGCCGGCTGGAGGCATTGGTGAGCAGTGCCACCCGGGCGGTGCTGGGGGTCACGCTGGCCACGCGACCGATCAGGCCGCCGGGCGCCAGCACCGGATCACCGGCGGCGATGCCCTCCAGACTGCCCTTGCCCAGCTCCAGCTGCTGCCACCAGCCACCGGGGTCGCGGGAGATCACCGGAGCCGATACGGCGGCACCAGGGCTTCGGTCGAGAGCGAGCAGGCCGCGCAGACGGCGGTTGTCCTGCTCCAGCTGGCTGACGCGAGCCTGATCCGAGAGGCGCTGGGCTGAGCGCAGCCACTCCGCCTGGGCCGTGCCTGGCCAGAAGGGACGGCTCAGCAGGGCATAGGCATCAGCGAAAAAGGCACCCTTGCTGAGGCGAACCCCCGCCAGGGACAGAAGCAGCAGCCCCCAGGGCCAGGCCTGGAGGATTTTCCGCAGCGCGGGGACGCGGTGGAGGCGTCCGTTCATGGAGATCAGGCGACGGCCCGGGCGAAGTCAGGGGTGTCCAGCACGCGCTCAAGGCGCTTGTAGTCCTCCAGGACCCGGCCACAGCCGTTCACCACGCACAGCAGCGGATCTTCAGCCACGTGCACCAGGATGCCGGTTTCATGGCTGATCAGATCGCTGATGCCACGCACCTGGGCGCCACCGCCGGCCAGCATGATGCCGCGATCCACGATGTCGGCGGCCAGCTCGGGCGGGGTGCGCTCCAGGGTGCGCTTCACGGCCTCCACGATCACGTTGAGGGGTTCGGCCATGGCCTCGCGCACATCGCCGGCGCGCACGTTGATGGTGCGGGGCAGGCCCGAGAGCAGGTGCAGGCCGCGCACGTCCATCGAGGTGTTGTCGTGGGCCTCATCGGGGAAGGCGGAGCCGATGCGGATCTTGATTTCCTCGGCGGTGCGCTCGCCCACCACGAGGTTGTGGACCTTCTTGAGGTACACGCCGATGGCATCGCTCAGCTCATCGCCGGCCACTCGCACCGATTCGCTCAGCACAGTGCCCCCCAGCGAGAGCACGGCCACCTCCGTGGTGCCGCCCCCGATATCCACGATCATCGTGCCCACGGGCTCGGTGACCGGCAGGCCAGCGCCGATGGCCGCGGCCACGGGCTCGTCGATCAGGTGCACCTCGCGGGCGCCGGCCAGGCCGGCCTCACGCACGGCGCGGCGCTCCACCCCCGTCACGCCGCTGGGAATGCCGATCACCAGGCGGGGCGCCACGATCCCCCGACCCTCGTTGGCCTTCTGGATGAAGGTCTTGATCATCTGCTCGGCGGCGTCGAAATCGGCGATCACGCCATCGCGCAGGGGCCGCACCGCACGGATGTTGCCGGGGGTGCGGCCCAGCATCAGCTTGGCCTCATCGCCCACCGCCAGGGGCACACCGCGCTCGAGATCCAGGGCCACCACTGAGGGCTCCTGCAGCACGATGCCCTTGCCGGACACATAGATCAGGGTGTTGGCCGTTCCCAGATCGATGCCGATGTCCCGGGAGAGCTGGAAACGTTTGAAGAACACAGGGGAGCCACCGAGCGGGGGGAATCATAGGTGGAGCCCCCGGAGCCAGCAGTGCGGTGGAACATCCAGGCCAAAGGGTGGAACTCTCCTGATGAAGCACCCCAAGCGGGGCTGCATCATTGATCCAACGCATCCAAAGGAGAACGCCATGGGCGTGAATTCCGTGACCCTCGTCGGCCGGGCCGGCCGCGACCCCGAAGTTCGCTACTTCGAATCGGGAAGCATGGTGGCCAACCTCACCATGGCCGTGAACCGCCGCAGCGCCAACGACGAGCCCGACTGGTTCAACCTCGAGATCTGGGGCAAGCAGGCCCAGGTGGCGGCCGACTACGTCCGCAAGGGATCCCTGCTGGGCATCATCGGCAGCTTCAAGCTCGACCGCTGGACCGACCGCGCCACCGGCGAGGAGCGCAGCAAGCCCGTGATCCGGGTGGATCGCCTGGAGCTGCTGGGCTCCAAGCGGGATGCCGAGGCCGGCGGATTCGCTGGCGGTGGCGGCGGCTATGGCGGCGGCGAGCCCAGCGAAGAGGAAGTGCCCTTCTGAGGGCAGAGCCGGCCCCGTCCGGCCCAACGGGGGGGTGCTGCCTAGTGGTTGCTGCCTTGGCGGCGCCGCCAGATCCGCACCCCCAGCCAGACCACCACCGCCAGCACCGCCAGGGCGATCAGCTTGTTGACCACACCTTCCACCGGCTTGATCCAGCCCAGCACCTGATTCCAGTTGCTGCCCAGCGCCCAGCCGGCGGCGGTGAGGGCCACGTTCCACACCAGGCTGCCGGCGGTGGTCCAGAACAGAAACGGCCCGAAGGGCATCAGTTCGATCCCCGCCGGCACAGAAATCAGCGTGCGGATGGCGGGAATCAGCCGGCCCCAGAACACCACGGCAGCGCCGTGGCGCTGAAACCAGTGGCGGGAGTCGTCGAGCTCCTGCACGGACACGCCCAACCAGCGGCCATGGCGCTCGACCCACTGCTTGAGGCGCTGCTCGTTCACCAGCCGCCCGATGCCGTACCAGGGCAGGGCACCAACCACGGTGCCGAGCAGACCGGCCAGCACCACGCCGATGAACTGCAGCTTGCCCTGGCCGACGTAGAAGCCGGCCAGGGGCATGATCAGCTCCGATGGGATCGGCGGCACGACGTTCTCCAGCACCATCGCCGCGAAGATTCCGAGATAGCCCCACTGGGCCACCCACTGCTCCACGAGCTGATTGAGGTGATGGAGCATGACCGAACGACCGGGAGAGGCTGATGGCGCCCATTGTCCCCGCCCGGCCTGCAGGCCGGG
>RGNC01000165.1 GCA_010029175.1 Synechococcaceae bacterium WB8_1B_136
GCAGCAGCAGGGCATCGCTGCTGTAGAGGGCACTCACCTGCTGGGGCTCTCCGCTGCGCAGGGCCCTGTCCCAGCGCTCGAACAGGGCTTCCACCTGCCTGGTGTCGATGGCCGCGCAGCTCTGGGGCCCGCTGGCCAGGGCCGGCTGTGCCGTGGCATCCAGGCCGATCGGGCCAAGCAGAAGCACAGCCAGGCTCAGCAGCCAGCTGATCAGGCTGTGTCTGGAGAACCGGGCAGGGGTCATGGTGGGGAGTGGGCTGCTGGTGTGGATCATGTTGCGGCTCCCATTGCGGTTCCAGTGGCCTTAGCTTCCAGCTATGGCCCTGCATCTTCCGCCGTTCCAGCCGCTGCCGCCGCCGCCGGCCGATGGGAGTGGCCTGATGGAGGTGGCGATCGCCGAACTGCATCCCACCCAGATGTGCGTCGGCATGGCGGAGATCCGCAGCCGGCAGGTGGATTTTGCCCAGGATGATCTCGAGCAGCGGCGGCGCTACCTGCGCCGCAAGCCCACGCCCCTGGTGCGCAGCGCCAGCGGTGAGCTGTGGATGGTGGATCGGCACCATCGCCTGCGGGGGTTGATGGAACTCGACCCCACCGCCACGGCCTTTGGCTACCTGGTGCTGGAGCTCGCCGTGGCCGAGCGCCACGCCGTGCTGGAGGAGCTGCACAGCCGCGGCTGGTTGTACCTCTACGACGGGCGTGGTCTGGGGCCCCTCCCCCCCAGTGCTCTGCCCCACCAGCTCACCGGCACCCAGGACGATCCCTACCGCAGCCTGGTGTGGAAGCTCAAGCGCGAGGGGGTGGTGGCGCCGGCACCGCTGATCCCCTTCCACGAGTTTCGCTGGGGTGCCTGGCTGCGCCGGCGCAGCCTGCCGCCCTTCAACTCCCAACGCCTCGAGCCGGCCCTGCCGGCGGCCAGGGCCCTGGCCCGCTCCAATGCGGCCTCCCATCTGGCGGGCTGGATCGGCCCCCACCCCCAGGGCTGAGCTCAGTTCCGCCGGGTGCGCCGCGGTGATTCACCGCACCAGCGCCGGTAGTCGGCGGCGGTGATGCCGCAGGCCAGCAGGCCTGAGGCCTCCATCAGCTCGGAGATGCTGCGGTGTTTCTGGTCGGGGTCCTGCAGCAGACGCCGCAACTGCCGCAGCCGCACGCGCTTGGCTTCCGCCATGGGCGAATGGCCCAGTTCCTGCAGGAAGCTGTACTGCAGGGTGCGGGCGGAAACGCCCACGGCGCTGCTCAGGTGGTCCACGCTGAATCGCTCCGCCAGGTGTTGGTCGATCCAGCGGCAGGCCTCGGCCACGGTGCTGCGGCGCCGCATGCTGGTGATCCGCTCCCGCTGCTGGCCCGGATCTGGAGGGTTGCGGCATTGGTGCAGCGCCTCCACCAGGGCTTCTGCGGCATGGCGGCTTCCCTGGGGCTGCCAGGCGGCGGCTTCGGCCAGCTGCAGCCCAGCGGCAATCAGCTGGCGCTCGAGGCGGCCCCGTTGCAGGAGCGGCGAGCGCGGCGTCGCCCCAAGGAGATGCTCCTGCGGAACCAGGATCGAAATCCCGCTCACCTCCTCGCTGGTGAGCCCCCGCATGGCGTCGCCAGGTTGGAACAGCAGCGCCATGCCTGGCTCGGCCACACACGCGTTGCCGTTGATGGTTTCCTGGCTCAGTCCCTGCAGCGGCAGCCAGAGCACGCCATGGCCGCACTGCTCGCGCACCAGTTCAATCTGGCCGCGGCCGTGCAGCAGCAGCACCTGAAACTCCTCCACGGCCCCCATGCGGATCTGGGCGTTGAAGGGGGCTGAACCCGGCAGCAAACGGCTGCGGTGATGGCCGAGGCTGTGGGCCACGAGGCTGTCCAACTGGCCGAAGTCGTTGCTGCGGAGCACCGTGCGCAGGCCCGGTGCCTCCAGCAGCTGCTGCGGGTTCAAGCCGGCCAAGGGGCTGGAGCAGATGGCGGCATTCTGGCGAGTGTTGGCATGCACTCCAGCGCTGATCTCCCATCGGGGGGGCGCTGAGCAGGGCTAGCCCCGTGCTGATCGCTCTTGGTCACTCAGTGATCCAAAGGTGTCGCGGTGGCGCTGGCGAGGTGAATGTTGGCCTGTTGCAGGCGCACCACCAGCCGCTGCAGGAGGGCTCGCTCGGCGGCCCATTGCTGGCCGGTGCGGGTGGTGAGCACAACGCTGAGTTCGATGCCCTGGGGGCTGACGCCTTTGACGCCGCGCAGCCAGGGCGATTCCAGCAGCTGCTCGCTCCACTGCGGATCGGCGGCAAAGGCGAGGCATTCCGCTTTAACTAGCTCAAGCGCTTCCTCCAGCCGGCCCTGCTGCGGGGCCAGGGGGATCAGCACCTCCACGCCCGAGCGGATCTTGGTGTGGTTCACCAGTTGCTGGGCGCAGCTGTTGGCGAACAGCACCACGCGTTGATCAGCGGTGCGCAGCTCCGTCACCAGGATGCCCACATCCGTCACCGTCCCCGTCACGCCGTTCACCTCCACCACATCGCCAACGGCGTAGTGGTCGTCGAGCAGGGCCACCAGCCCAGCCATCCCATCGCGCAGCAGCCCCTGGAAAGCAATGGCCAACCCCCCCAGCAGGGCTCCGCCAGCCAGCCACGCGCCGAGGGTGAGTTCGCGGAATCCCGGGATGTCGAACATCACCAGCAGTGCCAACGCAGTGATGCATGCCAAATCGATCAGCCGCTGACTGACCTGCACCAGGTTCTGGTAGCGCTGCTCCCGCCGGGCCCGCTCCGCCATCGGCACATCCAGGTTGCTCACCCACTGGCGCAACACGAACAGCGCCAGCACCCGCAAGCCTGCGGCACAGAGGCCCAGCAGCACCACCTTGTAGAGGATCGCCAGCGGCTGCAGCAGCACGCTGATCGCCAGGGGGATCTGGCCGGGGATTGCCGAGACGGCCAGGCCAGCCATCAGCACCAGTTGCACCAGCACCGCCAGGAACAGTCCCCGCAACAGCCCTTGCAGCAGCTGCACCCTGAGCCCTTTCAGCTCTCTGTTGCTCTGGGCCCGATCCAGGCGTTCGCGTAGCCGCCGCCGCAGCAGGCTCCACCACTGGAAGGTGACGCTGGCGGTGACCGCGAGGATCAGTTCCAGCACCAGGGTGGTTTTCACCCGCAAGCTGATCTGGCTGGCCTGTTCGGTGAAGCGGGCATGGCGCAGGCGCCGTTGCAGCAGTTGCCGCCAGCGCTGGGCCAGCTGTTGCCGGCTCAGCCCATGCAGCTGAGCGTCGGCTTCGGTCACACTCAGCAGCGGCAGGGGTGTGGGACGCCCCTTCAGTTCGGCCTGCAGCTGAAGCTGGTCGTTGCCGCCGCGGCTCACCACCACGGTCAGGTCGTTGGGCTGGCCCAGCACCGCCCAGGGGTCGCCGCTGCAGATCCGTTGCTCGCTGGGGCCCCCCAGCACCAGCCCCTCCAGCAGGGCCTCGGCAATGATCTCCCCCTGATCGCAGAGGGAATGGGGTTGGTAGAGGAGTGAGAGATTGCCCTCGATCACTTCAGCCCGCTGCTGGGCATCGGGCTCCGTGCTCTGGCGGCTCACCACCGGAGCTGCCACGCTGATGGCCGGAATGCCGAGGATCCGCACGGGAGCCACGTCGTAACTGCCCACCGCCGCTGGTTTGGCCTCCGGCGGCGGCGCCGTCTGAGCGAGCATCGGGTTGAACCAGGCTGCCGACAGGCTGAGCACCATGCTCAGCCACAAGCCGCGGAGCCGTTTCCACAGCCGCCGGTGCCGGAACTCAGGGCTGGTTGAGGATGCGGGCACGGTTGTTGACAACCTGGGCTCCATCGTCGCCGGCCATGGCACGGAGCAGCGTCTGCCATTGCAGGTCGGGGAAGAGCTGGTTGTAGTTGTCGGGAGGCCCGCGGTTGAGGGCTTACTGCAGTTGGGTTGCTGAGAGTGTGGCACCGTTCAGTTGAGGATCCGGCTGCGGTTGTCGAGCATCAGCCGGGCGTACTGGCTTGCAACACCTGTCAGCAGCTGTTGCCATTGGGCCGGTGTGCGTGGCATGGGCTCAATCACGCTGAAAGTGGCTACTGGCAACAATGCCTGGCTTTGGCCTACGCGCGGGCTCAGGCCCAGGGTGATCGCCACCAGGCCTTTGTCGGCGTGGGCGTCGATCAGCAGGTAGGTGGTCCAGCGCTGGTCGGGAAAGCGCTGGTCGTACTCCGCCGGCAGGCTGCCACTGAAGATCTGCCGCAGTTGTGGCGCTGAAAACGTGGTGCCGTTCTGGCG